>WGAD01000044.1 GCA_015489255.1 Anaerolineales bacterium
CATTCGTTCCTATAAACTGAAAAAACTTCTTCAAGCGCGAGGAGATGAGAGAATAACCTGGGAAGAGAGGCAATTAGAACAGAAAATAGCAAAAAAATTTTTTGGTTGGATAGACCCGGTTGTGAAATATCTGCAACAGCTTATAGTCAGGAGTGGTTCGGGAGGAGCTGAAAGCGTGGAGAGCATAAAAGAAGATCCTGGCGCGAGACCAAGTGATATATTGCCGGTGCCTGATTTAGGGTATCCCTGCGTAGATTTTTGGTTGAAAATAGAGGGAATAAATGCAGGCCATGTGTACGCAACGATTAAAGATGCTCCTGGGGTAGAAATTGACGACGCTACCTTCGAACGGGCAAAAACTATATATCTCGGTAGTGCTCCAAAAGAAATTGCGCCAGGCATTTTCATTTCATCACATTGGGTTGAAATAGATGGAGATAAGGTATACACAATGATTTCTCAAAATGGGAACGTCGCCCGTTTCTCGCTTGTTAGAAAAGTATTGTCTGGGGGATGGAAGGGATGGGAAGAAGTTCCTAATTCAGAGACAGAAGTAATCATTGACAAGAACTTATGCACCAGAAAGTCTGACTCGCAAATATTCATTGATGAAAATAAAACGCTTTATCCGCAGGAGTAATTATATTATGAGGAGTAGATTAATAAAAACCCTTGTTATAGTCAGTTTGTTGGCTGGATGTCGACCCGGTTTAATCTCCCCCTATTTAGAACCGAAAATTGTAGACAAGCAAGGTATTTCTATGGTACTTGTTCCAGAAGGCCCATTTCTGATGGGAAACCGAGAAGAACTTCATGTCGTAGTCTTAGATGCATTTTATATCGACCAGTACGAAGTAACGAACTTGGCTTATCAAGATTGCGTCAATGCAGGTGCGTGTACACCGCCACAGTTTCCTAATCAACCGGAATTGCTTGAGTTCTTAGGCTATTATGACGAGTTATCGCCAATTACATTCGTTTCATGGCAACAGGCACAGGTGTATTGCTCATGGCGAGACGCTCGTTTGCCGACAGAAGCGGAGTGGGAAAAAGCTGCGCGAGGCACGGATGGGCGTACTTATCCCTGGGGGGAAGACATAGATTGTTCCTATGCGAATTACGGTGCAATTCTCCACATTTGTGAAGAAAAACTCTCTCACGTTGGAAGTCGCCCCCTAGGGGTCAGTCCATACGGCGTATTTGACATGGCGGGCAACGTAGATGAATGGACCCTTGATTGTTATACCAATAATTACTCTTGGCACGGGGATTCTCCCCACAATCCTATTGCTTTAGAACGTGGAGAGTGTTCTCGGACAATCCGAGGTGGATCGTTCGTAACAGCAAACTTTGGCCTAAAAACATTTGATAGAACATCATCTGATCCAGATGCAGATCCTTTTACGGGTTTTCGTTGTGTCAAAACGCCATAAAGGAGAAGAGAATCTCATAACATGTTCTCTAGTATTTCTGTATTGACGCATTGGCATACCGTAGATACCCTGCCCCCTTCCTGAACCGGCTCTTCCACGCTGCGGTGGTGACGTCCGCCGCGCGGCGGGTCAAAGCGGCCTGGGAGCGGCGGCAGGCCCGCGCGCGGCAGCGCGATGCGAAACTGGCCGGGCTGATGGGGTCCGAAGCGGCGCGGGCGGCGCTTCCGTCCAACGAGCCGCAACCCTGGTGGCGGCGGGCGGGACAATTCGTTGATACTGTCGCCAGTTTATTGCTCGAAGCAAAAAAGACCTTGGAGTATGAACCCAAAGAAATTTCGGCCAATTACGCCCAACTGGCTTCGGATTGGGCGAAAATAGGCGGGGAAAACAATCGGCTGCCGCTGACGAGTATCGAAGGCATTGGGCCAGCCAGGGCAAGCATATTGACCAATTTCGGATATGAGACCCTGGCTGATCTTGCTACCGCTGACCCTGACAAAATCAGAGAGGTTCTGGGCCAAAACATCTCCACGGTCGAAAACTGGATCGCTCAGGCGAAAATCGCCCTATCCAAAGACGAGGAGGCGCTGGGAAAAGCCAAGGGTGTCCTGGATCGCGGCAAGGGCGATATTTCGGACCGGCTTCCCGAAGCGGATGAGTTGTATCTGGGCCCGAATGTGGGCAGCAAATGGTGGCAAGCGGCCGATGCTGCGGAGGGTGTGGGAAGATGGGCTGATCTTGGAGCACTGGTTGGGAACGTAGCTGCTGTGGCAGGCGCCAAATGGGGTGAGACGGTTGCCAAGGCAAGTGATGCGCTCGGTATCGTGAGCGGTGCCGGGCAGGTTGCCAAGAACGCCCCAACAGCCTGGCGGATTATTCGTACAGGGAAGCTGGCGAAAAATCTTGGCCCTGTCACGGCGCTGGGCAAGTTTGCCGGCGGCGTTTCTGTAGTGACCGGGGCGATTACAATGGTGGATGGATGGCTAACCATAGCAGAATCTATGCAAGACGGAAAAGCGGATGTAGAGACATTTGTCGGCGCATTGGATACGCTTTCGGGCTTGGCTTCGGTGGTTGGCGGTGTAGCCCTGTTCATCCCTGGCGCCCAGCCGATCGCGGCGACGGCTTTTGGATTGAGCGCGGTCTTTTCAGGAGCAGCCACCGTCGTCGAGAATTGGTCGGCGATAAAATCAGGCGTCAGCAGCGCTTGGGACTGGATTACAGGAAAAGGAGGCTAACAGGATGAGAGATTTTCTCATGATGTTTGGACTGGCATTGTTTGCAACGTCCCTGTTCTGGATCGGTTTTCGACCCTGGCGACGGCCGCATATTATTTTTGCGCCTCAGAATCGCAGAATGTCAAAAATATTTTTGGGGTTTGCCTTGGCAACAGTCGGTATGCCAATGTGGATATATTTTGGTGGCGTGCTTTTCCATGACCGACTATTCAAGTATTTTAGCCTTGTATTATTTGTTATTTTGTTTGGTTCCATCATTGCTACTGTCTGGGCGATGCTGTCCATCTTTGTTTTCCCGTACCGGCGTGCGCCGCGCGTGCCGGGCGGTGGGGCCTTTGCCCGATGGTACGCCCGCTACCAGGAAGACGGGGAACTGGAGCGCTTGCAGTTTGGTTGGGTGCCAGACCTGGTGGTGGATGGCGTCCGCTACAACGTGGTGGGGTATGAGGGGCAGGATGCCCCGGACGATGGCCTGCTCTACCCCATGCTCGCCTTCGACAAACAGGGCCGCGTGGTGCGCGACCGGGAAACCATGGACAAACTGGCGCGGTGTATTTTTCTGGCCCAAGGGGTGGTGCTGGGGCGCGGCCACACGGCGGAACGGATGGAAGGATATCGCTCCGTGCGGCGGCTGGTGAAACAGTTGGAGCAAGGGCTGGCGAAGTATGATGAGCTGGTGGTGCGGTTGAAGGCGCTGGCAGATGCCGATGAACCCCCACCGGCATTGACGGAAGCCGACTACAAAAAACGGCCGGTGCCCGAACGGATTCTGGAAAACATCGAGCGCGCCCACCGAGGGCTGGAAATCAACCTGGAATTTTCCCGCCTGGTGCTGCAGGATTGGGAGACCGAAGCGCGCTGGGAGCGAGAAAAGGGTTATGACCGCATCCGGGAAATCCGCTACGAGGACTTGCTGGCGCTGGCCGGGCAATTGAAGGCCATCGAATATGCACGGGAGCATGCGAAGGTCTTGGAAGAATGCTGGCTGGCCTACAGGTATTTGTTGAATCCCATCCGCAAGCAATACACCGGCACGAAGGCGCAACAAAAGAAACTGCTGGACTTGCTACAAGTGCTTCAAGTGTCGTTTCGGAGTCTCAAAGACTTGAAACAGTGGCCCAAGAAGGGTCCCATCATCAAGTACCGGGCGATGAAGGAGGAAGAGGTGGCTCGGTGGCAGGCGCGGCTGGGGTGGTATGACCGGGTAGAAGGCTGGCGAGCAGAAGGATATGAGGGCCTGGCGTTGGAGCAGAAGAAGTTGCAATGGCAGATCGAGCAGGAAGGGTTGGTGCTGCCTGAAGAAGCCAAAAAGCGATTACGAAAGAAAGGAGTGTTGCCATGAAAGGGAAATACACCTGGTTGATCGTGTTGGGCGTTGTCGTCGCCCTGTTGGGCGGGCTGGCGATGCTGGGCGGCGGCAGCGGCGGATGGAAATCGCTGCTGATTGGCCTGAGCGCCGCGCTGGCAGGCTGGAGCATGAACCGGGAACAGGCGGGGCAATGAAGGTGCTGTACGGGAGCGTGTTGGTGTTGGGGGTGTTGAGCACGCTGCTGGCGCTGTGGGCGCGGCGAATCGGTTCGCGTCGCTGGCGCTATCGATTCTGGCTCGGACTGGTTGCAACGCTGGCCGGTCTGTGGCTTCACCTGCAAGGATGAAGAAGCCGTCCGTCCGGTGATATTTGCCGGGCGGACGGTTGCACCATCCTTTCCTGAACCGGCTCTTCCACGCTGCGGTGGTGACATCCGCCGCGCGGCGGGTCAAAGCGGCCTGGGAGCGGCGGCAGGCCCGCGATGCGAAACTGGCCGGGCTGATGGGGCCCGAAGCGGTGCGGGCGGCGCTTCCGTCCAACGAGCCGCAACCCTGGTGGCGGCGGGCAGCGAGTTGGCTCGATCATAACCAACCCCAAATGGCGCTGGCCGTTGGTATTGGCGTTGGGCTGGCAGCTGCAGCGATTGTCCTGACCGGCGGGCTGGCC
>WGAD01000045.1 GCA_015489255.1 Anaerolineales bacterium
CGATGACAAAGGCCGCCGCTACGACCGCCCCCACCGCCCCTGGACGCTGGAAGAATTCGCCGCCCTCGAAGACCTGTGGCAAAAGCACATCGCCTGCCTGAGCAAGACCCAAATCAAGCAGATTTTGCAGACCATCGAAAGCACCCGCGAGCGCTGGTTTGCTCGCGCCGGGGAAGGTAAATCTGCCACCGATAAAACCTTCCGCCAATTTGTGAAAGACACCCTCGCCAACGCCGCCTGGCCCAAAAACCATCGTTGGAAGGACGACATCTCAGCCCTGACCACCGCCGCAGCGCGCGGCGAACTCGCAGACCTCGACGAACTGCACTTCAGCATCCTGAAAGAAGACCTGCCCGAACAACCCTGCAATGACGAAGGAGAACCCCGCCATGACTGAACAGATCCGCTACAAGCAACAGCGCTACCTGCTGATGACCCTCGACCCTGTCCACCCGGGCGCGGGCGGCTACCGCCTGGGGCGCGTCGATAACAGCATCGTCCGCGAACCCGGCACCCGCCTGCCCAAAATCCCCGGCAGCAGTTTGCACGGCGCGGTCCGGCAGTATGCCGCCATGCGGGCCGAGCGCCCCCAGTGCGCCGGGCAAAACACCTGCGGCGAATCCAAATGCCCCATCTGCTACACCTTCGGCTATGTCAACGGGAAGGGGGAAGACCAGCAATCCCGCTCCGGCGTGATCAGCATCTACGACGCCCACATCCTGCTCTTCCCCGTCCACACTCTCAACGGCCCCTACTGGGTCACCACCGTGGAGCGTTTGAGAGGAGCTGGTTTCCAGAACACGCCAGAAAAATCCGAAGATGAGAAAGTCATCCTGACCCAAAACAAAAAAGGCCTCAGCCGCCTGAACCTGGGCTGGCTGCTGCTGGAGACTTCCGCCGCGGCGGGGGGCCTGCAGGCCCCGCCTGCCTGGTCACAGGATCCCGCCTGGGAGCAGGTTGCCGAGCGCCTCGCCATCGTCTCCGAATCGCTCTTCTCCACCATCGTCAACAGCAACCTGGAAGTGCGCACCTCGGTCGCCATCAACCCCGAAACCGGCGCCGCCGAAGACAAAGCCCTCTTCACCTACGAAGCCATCCCCCGCGCCACCTTTTTGACCTGCGACGTGGTGCTGGACGACTACCGCGGCAAATTCCAGAAATTCAATGGCTGGAAAGACCCGCTCGATGTAGTACACGCTGGCTTAAAGATGATGGAGTACCTCGGCGTGGGCGGCATGGGCACGCGCGGCTTCGGACGCCTGAAGGCGGTCGGCGGCCCAGTAGAAACACCTTTCCTGGAGAAGCAGCCATGAACCCCGAAAACAACCTCGACTACCTGGCCGCCAGACATGCCCAGGCGCTGATCGCCGCGGTGGGCAAGGACAAAGAGATGGAAATCAGCCTCACCAAAACCCTGGGCGTGCTGCAAGAGCACGGCGTGTATGCCTGCTTCCTTTATCTCTACGCCCGCGAGAAGGATTTTGGTTCTCGCATCGCCGGGCGAATGCTGGAACTGCTGCATGAGATGAAGTTCGAAAACATTCCAGAGCAGGCTCCCGTTGCCGCCCAAACGCTGCCGCTCATCCAAAACCTCACCGCCGACTTGCCCGCCCTGCTGCTGGCCCGCGAAGCCCTGGAGCGCTTTCTAATTTACGCCCGCTACCGCGCCAAAGCCGCCCAAAAGGAGTGACCGATGGAATGGCACGTCTACCGCGTTGCCCTGCGCTTGCAAGCCCCGCTGCACATTGGTCAGGGCAAAATTTCCTACCTGCAGCGCACCCGTCCCTACGTCACCGGGCGCGTCCTGCGCGGTGCGCTGGTCAGCCGCGTCGGACGGCTGCAAAACGTCCAGAGCGAAGATCCGCGCGACCCATACCGCCCTGTCAGCAAGACCTTCGCTGCTTACCTGACCTTCACCTACTTTTACCCCGCCCTGAAAAAAGACGGCGACATCCAACCCGTTTTCCCCTGGGATGACGAATCTGCTTTCCGTCGCCGCTTCCTGGGCAGTTACGCCGGCGCCGCCC
>WGAD01000046.1 GCA_015489255.1 Anaerolineales bacterium
GGATAGGCCATGCCGCCCGTTACCCTGGTGCTCTCCGTCTTCGGCATCGCCTTCCTCTACGCCAGCGTGGGTTTCGGCGGCGCGACCGGTTACCTGGCGGTGATGACGCTCTTCGACATCCCCATCAGGGTGATGGCCTCCACCGCCTTGATTCTGAACCTCTGCGTTTCCAGCGTCTCGTTTTTCAACTACTACCGCGCCGGGCACTTCCGCTGGGAGTTGCTGTGGCCCTTCCTGGTGACCTCGGTCCCGGCGGCTTTCGTGGGCGGTTACCTGCGTCTGCACGAGCAGGTTTACTACCTCCTGATCTATGCCGTGCTGATCTTTGTGATGCTGCGGATGCTCTTCTTTTCGCAGCCGGAAGATGAAGCAGCCCCCCTGCGCCCGCTGCGCCGTTCTGTCGGGATGGCCGTCGGCGCCGGGATCGGCCTTCTCTCGGGGATGGTGGGCATCGGTGGCGGCATCTTCCTCTCGCCGCTCATCATCCTGACCCGCTGGGGACGCACCAAACAGGCCGCGGCGGTGGCGGCGGCCTTCATCTTCGTCAATTCGGCCAGCGGCTTGCTCGGACGCGTTTTGGGCGGCAACTTCAAGATGGACACGTTGGGGCTGGCGCTGCTGCCGGCAGGCATCCTGGCGGCCTTTGGCGGCGCGTACCTGGGCGCCAACAAGTTTTCCGGCGTCGCCGTCCGCCGCCTGCTGGGGCTGGTGCTGACCTTTGCGATTGGCAAATATTTCTGGGGTTTGTTGGGATAGAAAGGGCAGGCGAAGGCAGTGCCTTCGCCTGCCCCGTTGCACTCCAAAAAGGAGAATCATGCTCACCGACCGTTTCAGACGACCGATCACCTATCTGCGCATTTCCGTCACACCGCGCTGCAACCTGCGCTGCGTGTATTGCATGCCACCCGAAGGGCTGCCCGCGCCCCGGGACGGCGAACTGCTGACCAACGACGAAATCGTCTCCTTCGTCCGCGCCGCGGCGCGACAGGGCATCCGCCGCGTGCGCCTGACGGGCGGCGAGCCGCTCATCCGCCGCGGTATCGAAGATTTGGTGCGCGAGATCGCCGCCACGCCCGGCATCGAAGAAGTTAGCCTGACCACCAATGCCATGCTGCTGGCGAAGAAGGCCCCGGCGCTGACCGCCGCCGGCCTGACGCGCGTCAACGTCAGCCTGGATACCCTCGACGCCGAAAAGTTCCGCCGCATCACGCGCGGCGGGCAGATCGAGCGCGTGTTCGCTGGCATCGCCGCTGCCGAAACGCACGGCCTGACGCCGGTCAAGATCAACACGGTGGTGGTGCGCGGCGTCAACGACGACGAACTGACCGCCCTGGCCCGCCTGACCGTCGAACACCCCTGGCATGTGCGCTTCATCGAACTGATGCCGGTCAGCAACGCCCAGGAATGGGGCCCGGGATTTCCGGCGGACGGCGAGCGTTATATCTCGGTGCAGGAGATGCACGCCCGCCTGGCGCACCTGGGGCTGGAGCCAGCCGAAGCTCCGCGCGGCAACGGCCCGGCGCGCACCTTCCGCATCCCGGGCGCGTTGGGGACGGTGGGCTTCATCTCGCCGCTAGGGGAGCACTTCTGTCAGACCTGCAACCGCCTGCGCCTGACCGCCGACGGTGCGCTGCGCCCCTGCCTGCTGATGGACGCCGAAGTGCAGGTCAAGGAGCAGCTGCGCGCCGCCCGGGACGTTTCGCCGCGCCTGCTGGAAGCCGTCTCGCTCAAGCCGGCAGGGCACGAGTTGCTGCAGCAGCGCTACCCCGAAGCGCGCCACATGGCGCAAATTGGCGGGTGAGCACACCAGGCACATAGCCTCCACACAACGAGGTTATTGCAGGCTATCACAACCTCCAGGTGTGGAAACACCGCAACCCAAGCGAAGAAGATTCTGGTAAACTGGTCTCACGCTCCTCGCATGGTTTGCAAGGAATGCTCCGCCTGCCTTTGTCAAAACAGTGATGAGCTTTAAAATAGACCGCGTCAAGGTGATAGATGATTTTTAAAGCGGCCTCAAGAGGCTGCAAAACCAAATTGGCCTGCTCCACGCTTTTCAAGCCCCCCAAAAAACACCCAAGGTGCCCCATGGCAAAACGACCGCCCTCCTCCCCCTACAACAAAGAAGCCAAGAAACTGCTCTTTACCACCTTCAACTGTGCCAAAGCCCAGCTCATCCCCCTGCAACGGCTGAGCGGGGTGCAAAACGACGCCCTGATCATGGCCCTCACCGGCCTGGCGGGCGGGATGCTGAACAACGGCTCCACCTGCGGCGTAGTGATCGGCGGTGCCGTGAGCTCCGCTATGATCCGCGACCAGGAACTGGCTGGACAGTGGACACCGGCGGAGAAGATCCGCCTGCTGGCCGAGATCCGCGACGACGTCCGCTGGTTCGAAGCGCGCTTCAAGACCTCGCTCTGCCGGGAGCGGGACGACCTCAACTACCAGCGCATCACCGTGCTGGGGCTGCTCCACCCGCAAAAGGCCAAGGGATGCGTCGCCCGCACGGGCGCCAGCATGGATCGCTTCGTGGCGCGTTACAC
>WGAD01000047.1 GCA_015489255.1 Anaerolineales bacterium
GGAGGAGGCACAGCCGGTTCCTCCGCGATCGGTTCCAGGTCTTCGGGAGGGGGGAACGAGGGATTCATGCGCCGTCGTCTTCTTCGTCGTCTTCGTCGTCGGTATCCAGGTCCAGGCCTTGCAAGAATTCCTCGAAGATGGACAGGCGATCTTGCGTTTCGGGGCTTTCTTCTTCGGCGGAAAGGTGCGCGGTTTCGGGCGCCGGGTCGGTTTCTGGGTCGGGCAATGGGGCTTCGGGGTGGAAACTGGCCTGCTGCATCACCTCTTCCGACACGAGGATTGGCGCCGAAACGCGCAAGGCCAGGGCGATGGCATCGGATGGGCGGGCGTCCAGGGTGATCTCTTCGCCTTCGTGCAGGGCGACAAGGCGAGCGTAGAAGACGTCGTCGTGTAGGGCGGTAATTTCGACCCGTTGAATGGGGGCATTGAAGCGTTTGAACACGTTTTTCAGCAAGTCGTGGGTCAATGGGCGATGGGTTTCAATTTCTCGCAGGGGCATGGCGATGGCTTCGGCCTCAAAAGGGCCGACCCAGATCGGCAGGTAGCGTTCACCTGCCGCCTCGCGCAGTACGATCAGGCGTTGCGGACCCATCAGGTTAACGCGGATGCTGTCGACGACGACTTGGATCATAGAGTTCATAGGTCGTTTCCATCCTGGCTTCTTGAAATTTGTCCAATTCTAACATAGGCGTTCAGGGGCGCTGACCGAAGAACACTTCCCACCAGAGTTGCCAGACGGGCTGCGGCGAAGGCGGCGGGGACGTGGCGGCAGCCGGCGGGAACGGCGTTCCCGCCGGCAGGGGCACAACGAGTTCCTCGCCGGGGGCGGCCATGCCGTTTTCGTGCGCCCAGGCGGCGACAGCAGCTTCGGAAGTTGCCGTTGCGATGGCTGCCTCCCAGGCGACCTGGGTGTGCGCCAGCCGAGTGGCTTCGACCTGTAAGAGCCGGGCCTGATCGGTGAGGGCGTTGAGGCGCGAGAGGTAGTGAGTAAAGCTGTTGAGGGTGATCACGGCCAGGAAAAGCAGGCCGAGGGCGATCAGCGTTTGCAGGGGGGAGGTGCGGGTCTCCATAGGCTTTATCTTACAGGGTTTGTACCCGGCTGGCAAGGGTGTTTGACCAGTGAGGAAGGCTCTGGTAAAATCCCCCCTTGGCGCGTTGTACCCTTCGCGCCAGAATTTCCAATGATAGAAAGGGCTTGAGAAATGAAAGTATTGCTGTTGAAAGACGTGTACAAGCTGGGCCGCGCGGGCGAGGTCAAAAAAGTGGCCGATGGGTATGGACGCAATTATCTGATCCCCCAGGGGTTGGCCGTGCTGGCGACGCCCGGCGCGCTGAAGCAGGCGGAGCGCATCCGCAAGCAGGCGGAATTGCGCCGCGCGCAATTGAATCAGGAATTTGGTGGCGTGGCGGAACAATTGGCCGCGATGGTGCTCACCTTCCCGGTGAAGGCCAGCGAAATGGGCAAGCTCTTCGGTTCGGTGACTTCGCAGCACATCGCCGATGCGATCAACGAAAAACTGGGGCTGAGCCTTTCGCGCAAGCAGGTAGAGGTGCAGCCGATCCGCAACCTGGGCGAGTTCAAAGTGCCGGTGCGCTTGACGATTGACCTTGTTCCCGAGGTGACGGTCATCGTGCACCGCGAGGGAGAACCGGCCTTCCCGGAGATGGAAACCGAAACGGAGGCTGCGGAGTCGGCGCCGTCCGAGGCCGCGGAGACCGAAGAAGCGCCCGCCGGAGAAGAGCCCTCCACCGCCGAGACCGAAGCCTGATACGGCTATGTTGGTCTGCTCATCACCGCTCCGTCTTTTGAGGGGGAGCGGTGATGTTTGGTTAACGCCATGACGACGATCGGTCAACGTTTGCGCCAGGCGCGTGTGCAGCGCGGGCTGCAATTGGAAGATGTTTTTGCGGCCACACGCATCCGCCGCCCGTATTTACAGGCGATGGAAGCGGACGATTGGGAGGCTCTGCCCTCTGCCGTTCATGCCCGCGCCTTTTTGCGCACCTATGCCGATTTTCTTGGGCTGGAAACGGAAAGCCTGCTGGCGGCATGGGCCGCAGAAACCGGGGCGCCTCTGCCGGCACCGCAGCCAGAAGAAATACCCTCTGCCGCGCCCGAACCGACGCTGCCCGAGGCCAACGAGCCACCGCCTGCTGACGATCCGCCCCCGGCTCCAGAGACAGTGGAAACGCCGACCTCAGAAGAGACCGAGCCGACGGATTGGGAGCGCATCTTCCGGGAGATAGGTGCCGACTTGCGGTCACGGCGCGAGTTGTTGGGGCTTTCTTTGGCCGAAGTGGCAGCGCACACCCGCGTTCCCCTGCCTTATTTGCAAGCGCTGGAGGCCGGTCGTTTCATCCACGAAAATCTGACGCCCGTCCAGGCGCGCGGCTTTTTACAGCAATATGCGGATTTCATTGAGCTGGATGAGGAATCCGTCTTGTTGCGCTTTGCCGAAGGGCTGCAACAGTGGCGGGCCAGCCGCGTATCTGCCCGCGAGGGCGCCGGGTTGGGGCGCCGCTGGCGCCTGCCGCGCAGCCTGCGCCGCCTTCTGTCTGCCGATTTGCTGCTGGTGCTGGGGCTGACGCTTGGCATTGCCGGCTTGCTCGTCTGGTGGCTGAACGCCCTGGAAGCGCAGCGGGCGGCAGTCCAACCGACGGTTCCTTCCATCTCGGATGTGCTGTTGCAGGAACCGACTGCGCTGCCGCAAACGGCCGCTTCTTCTCCCACGGCTTCTCCGGAAGCAGCGGTGACGGCCTTGCCCGTTGTCGAGGCGCCAACCCAAACGCCCACCCCGGTCATCTTGCCAACTTCTGGCGCCGAGAGCGTTCAGCTGACGGTGGCCGCCTCACGCCGCGTATGGCTGCGGGTGTTGGTGGACGGGCGCGAGGTGTTGCGCGAGCGGGTTGCGCCTGGCGCCGCCTATACCTTTGGCGCGGCTGAACGCATCGAGGTGCAGACGGCAGACGCGGGCGCGCTACAAATTATTTACAACGGGAGAGACCTGGGCATTTTGGGCGCCCAGAACGCCTTGCTCACCCTGGTTTTCAGCACCGAAGCGGTGATGACGCCGACAGCGACCGTTTCGCCGACGCCGACCATTACCTCCACGCCGACGCGGACGCCTGTCCCCAGCCCGACGCCGCGCCCCTCGGCGACGCCTGTTCCCTGAACGAGAGAATGTATGCCTAAGACTTTTCACCTGGTTTCCCTGGGCTGCGCCAAAAACACGGTCGATTCCGATTCCATGGCGCAGCTGTTGTTGCAAGATGGTTACCGCTTTACCTCAGCGGCAGAAAGCGCCGATGTATTGATCGTCAATACCTGTGGTTTCATTCGCCCGGCGCGGGAAGAATCGATCGCCGTGCTGCAAGAACTGGCCGCTAACAAGCGCCCCGGGCAGCTGCTGATCGCCGCCGGCTGCCTGACACAGCGCTATGGACAAGAGGTCGCCCGGCAGGTGCCCGGCGTGGATGGCATCCTGGGCACGCGCCGCTGGATGGACATCGTCCAACTGGTGCGCCAGCTGCGCGAAAAAACGCACCCCGCACCCTTGTATCACCTGCCGGAAGAGGCCCGTACCGTCGGGCTGGACGAGGGCAACACATTGCGAGCCAACCGCTTTGGCGGTAGCGCCTATTTAAAAATTGCCGATGGCTGTCGTCGCCCTTGCGCCTTTTGTTCCATTCCTTTGATCAAGGGAACGCTGGTCAGCCGCCCGCTGGCACGTATCCTGGACGAAGCCCGCCAGCTGGAAGCGGAAGGCGTGCGCGAACTGATCCTCATCGCCCAGGATACCACCGATTACGGGCACGACCTGGGGATGAAAGACGGCCTGGCAGACTTGCTGGAAGCCCTGGGAGAGGCTGCCCCGCAAATTCAGTGGATACGGGTGATGTATGCCTACCCGGGATATGTCACCGACCGCCTGATTCGGGTGATGGCAGAACGCCCGCAGGTGTTGCCCTACCTGGATATGCCGCTGCAACATGCGCATCCGCAAACCCTGCGTCGGATGCGCCGCCCGGCCAACCTGGATTGGGTACGGCGCACCCTGAACAAGATGCGGGCGAACATCCCGCAGCTGGCTATCCGTACCACCTTTATCGTTGGTTACCCGGGTGAGACGGAGGAAGAATTTTCCGCCCTGCTGGACTTTGTCCGGGAGATCCGTTTCGATCGTGTGGGCGCTTTCCAATTTTCTTTTGAACCCGGCACGGCCAGCGAACCCCTGGGCGATACTGTGCCCGCCGAAGCCAAACAAGCGCGCTGGGAGCAATTGATGGAAACCCAACAGGCGATTTCGTTGCAAATCAACCAGGAATGGGTCGGCAAGACGCTGGACGTGCTGGTAGAAGGCTACGACAACGGCATTTCTATCGCCCGTTCCTACCGCGACGCCCCGGAAATAGATGGCCTGGTCTTTGTGGAAGGGCAACTGCCCGTAGGCGAGATTGTCCCGGTGCGCATCACCGGCGCCATGCCGTATGACCTGACCGCCGTTCCCCTGGAGAAAAAACATGCTTGAAATGACCCCCGAAGTGCAATTTGCGCTGGCGGCTGTCCGCCAGGCCTCCTGGCTGGCAAAACGCATTCAGCGCGAGATGACGGGCGAATCGCTGTCCAAAGACGATCGCTCCCCGGTGACCGTGGCCGACTTTGCCGTGCAGGCGGTGCTTGCCTACCTGCTCCAACAGCATTTCCCACAAGATGCCCTGGTGGCAGAAGAAAGTGCGGCGGCCTTGCGGCAACCGGAAAACGCCGAGCTGCTGGAGCGAGTGGTTGCTTATGTGCGGATTCTCGTCCGCGGCGCCACGCCGGAGACGGTCTGCTCCTGGATCGACCGCGGCGCTGCTGCGCCGACGGGGCGGTTCTGGGTGCTGGACCCGATCGACGGCACGAAAGGCTTCTTGCGCGGGGATCAATACGTCACGGCTTTGGCCCTGGTGGAAGAAGGCAGCGTGCAACTGGGCGCTTTGGGCTGTCCCAACCTGTCCCCGGAGCTGGAACCGGAGCGGAACGGCAAGGGGGCGCTGGCGATCGCCGTCCGCGGGGCCGGCAGCTGGACGATGTCCCTGGATGGCGGCAACTGGCGCCCGCTCCGGGTATCGGCAGTGGATACGCCTGCCCGCGTTCGCCTGCTGCGGTCGTTCGAAGCCGCCCACACCGATGGCGACAAAATCGCCGCCTTTGCCCGCGCCCTGGGCGCGAACGCCGAACCGGTGCGGCTGGATAGCCAGGCCAAATATGCCATGCTGGCCGCCGGGCGCGGCGAAGTTGTTTTGCGTTTGCTTTCGCCCAGCCGTCCGGATTACCGTGAAAAAATTTGGGATCAAGCTGCCGGCGCGTTGATCGTGGAGGAGGCCGGCGGCCAGGTGACCGACCTGGACGGACGCTCGCTGGACTTTTCTCAGGGACGGTTGTTGACGAACAACCGCGGCGTGCTGGCGACCAACGGCCGTTTGCATGCGGAAATGCTGGCGGCGTTGCGCCAAATTGGCGCTTGAACACAACCAGGGCCTGCCAGAGAGACGGCAGGCCCTTCTTTTGCGAACCACGGAGACGAGTTAGCCGCGAAGTTTCTTTTCGGCGTAGGAGACGGCCTCCTCGAAAATGCCTAACCCCTCGTCCAGTTCCTGGCGGGTGATGTTGAGCGAAGGAGCAATGCGGATGACGCTCTTGCTGCAACCGAGCAGCAAAAGCCCGTTTTCAAAAGCATGATCGACGACAGCGTCACGCAAGGCGGCGTCGTAGGCCCGGCTTTCTCGATCTTTGACGAATTCCACCCCAATCATCAGCCCCTTGCCGCGCACATCGCCGATGCTGGGATGGCGAGATTGGATGTCTTTCAGGGCCCGAAGGGCATACGCGCCCATTTCGACGGCGTTTTGCATGAATCCTTCTTCGATGAGTTCAATGGTTGCCAGGGCAGCGGCACAAGAGACGGGATTGCCACCGTAGGTGTTGCCGTGCGTGCCCGGGCCCCAGGTCATCACCGACTTGCGCGCAATGCAGACGCCCAGAGGCATCCCGCTGGCGATCCCCTTGGCCGATGTGACGATATCAGGTTCGACGCCAAAGTGTTCGATCGCCCACCATTTGCCGGTGCGCCCCATACCCGATTGCACTTCGTCGGCGATCAGCAAGATGCCGTGGCGGTCGCAAAGCTCGCGCAAGGCGGGGAAGAAATCGTCCGGCGGGACGATGTACCCGCCTTCACCCTGGATGGGTTCCACGATGATGCCGGCGACGTCATCCGGCGCCAGCAGCTGGCCGAGCACTTGTTCTTCAATGTAGCGCACCACGGTTTTTCCCAGCCCTTCGCCGGGGTTCTGGCGCAAGAGAGGCCGGTACGGATTGGGGTAAGGGACGTGCACCACCCCGTTCATCAAGGGCATGAAGCGGCGGTGATAGAGGGCCTTGCTCCCCGTCATGGAAAGCGCGCCCAGGGTTCGCCCGTGAAAAGCGCCCATGAAACCGATGAATGCGCTTCTCCCGGTATGGTAACGGGCCAGCTTGAGCGCCGTTTCTACCGCTTCGGCGCCGGAATTGGCGGCGAAGACCAGGGCGTCTTCCTGGAAGGGAGCGATCTCGTTCAGCTTCTCGGAAAGTTCAATCCATTTGGTGTGGTAGAAATCGGAAGAGATGTGAATGAATTTCTCGGCTTGCTCCTGGATGGCCTTCACCACCCGCGGGTGACTGTGGCCGGTGGATGTGACTGCAATGCCGGCCATGAAGTCCAGGAAGCGGTTGCCGTCTACGTCCCATACTTCGGAGCCTTTGCCGTGATCCATCACAAAGGGGTAGCCGCGAGGGTACGAAGGCGAAATGACTGCCCCATCACGACGGACCAGGTCTTGGGCCTTGGGGCCGGGCAGGTGTTCCAGTTTCATAATCGAGATACTCCTTTTTTGATAAAAATGCATCGGAACGGAGGTTCCGATGTTGGCAGAGATTAAAGGCGCTGCCGGGCGAGAACCAAAGCGCCAAGCAGGCCGGCGTTGTCGCCCAGTTGGCCCGGCATCAGCCGCAAGGTGTGGAGATACGCTGGACGGAAGAGCCGTTGCGCCAGCGTTGCCCGCAGCGGGACGAATAACAGATCGCCGCTCTGCGAGACGCCTCCGCCCAGGACCACCACACGCGGGTTGAAGACGTGCAAGAAACCGCTCAACGCCAGGCCGAGATAGAACCCGGCGCGTTCATAGGCCTCGCGGGCCAGCGGATCGCCGCGGCGAGCGGCCTCGGCGATGCCTCGGGCGTCCAGCGGGCCGGTGAGCGCCGTAGCGCGGCCTGCCGCCCGCTGTTCCCGTACCCAGGCGGCGATGGCCGTCCCGGAGGCATAGGCTTCCAGGTGCCCCGGCTGGCCGCAGGAGCAGCGTGGGCCTTCTGTGCTGACGGGCACATGCCCCAATTCGGCCCCCAGGCCCTCGCTGCCAGTCAGCAACTGTCCATCGCAAATGATGCCGCCGCCAATACCTGTGCTGATGGTCAGGTAAAGCATATTGCGACAACCCTGCCCGGCGCCATATTGCCACTCGCCCAGGGCGGCCAGGTTGGCATCGTTAGCCAGCAAGACAGGCACCCCAAAACGCTTTTGCAGGCTTTCTTGCAAGGGGAAATCCTGCCATTCTGGCACATTGGGGGCAGAAAGAATGCGGCCAGCGGGCGTTATTGGGCCCGGGACGGCCGCAGAAATGGCTTCTACAGGGGCGTGGGAAGGCCAGATATCGGCGACCAGGTCGAAGATGCGCTGGGTGACGCGGCCTTCGTGCGCCAGCGTGGGGATACGTTTTTGTTGCAACAGTCTGTCGTTGCGATCAAAGAGGGCTGCGCGCAGCTGTGTTCCGCCGATGTCCAGACAGAGAATTGTCATGCCTCAATTATAATGCCGAGTTGGTCTTTGATCAGGGCTAAACGTCACCCAGGGCAGCGGCCTTTTGCCACTTCAGGTATAATCAGCCCGATGGATATACATGCTGGCATTCAAACTCTGGTCTTTTTGGCGGCTATCAGCGCAGTCATCAGCGCCTGGGTGGGGGTGCGCTCCATTCAAAACGGGCGCCAGTTGCCGTTCTTTCGCTTGCGCCAGGAGCGGATTGCGCGTGGCTGGCGGCTGCTGGGATGGGCTGTGTTGCTGACGGGCGGCGCGTTTGTCCTTTCGCGTTATGCCGAACCGGCCATTTACCGCGTCTATCAGCCCAGCCCCACGCCAACAC
>WGAD01000048.1 GCA_015489255.1 Anaerolineales bacterium
GAGCAAAGGATTCTGCCGCCGCCAATGGATAAGGCGGCGGCAGAATCCTTTGCTCCGCTCGCTGAATCTGGCGATACGGTCGTCAGCTCGGCGGATGCCAGTTCAGATGATTGGACGGTTGCCGCCTCGGCGCAGGCGCGCGCCGATCGGATGGTCATCAAGAACGCCGACCTGCGTTTGCTGGTTGCAGATACCGACCTGGCGATTGATGGCGTCACGCAAATTGCTGCCGATGTGGGCGGGTACATTGTCAGTTCACGCGTCTGGTATCAGGATTGGTGGGATGGACAACACAAATACGCTGCCATTACCCTTTCCGTGCCGGCAGGAGATTTCGAACTCGCCATGCGGCGTCTGCGCGGCTTGGGGTTGCAGGTGTTGGACGAACAGGCAGCGGGGCAAGATGTGACCGATGAATACGTCGATTTGCAATCGCGCCTGGACAATCTGGAAGCCACCCGCGATCGCATTCGCGCCTTTTTGGATCAGGCGCAGACGGTGGAGGAGTCTTTGCAGGTCAACCGCGAACTCTCCAACATCGAAGACCAGATCGAACAAATCAAAGGACGCATGAACTATCTTTCTCAGCGCACCTCGTTTTCTTCTATCACCGTCAATCTGGAGCCTGACCTGCCGCCGCCGCCCACGCCAACCCCCACTCTCACGCCGACCCCGGCTCCGGGCTGGAGCGCTGCCGACACCTTTGAACAGGCTAGCGGCGTGCTGGTGGACGCCTACCGTGGCCTGGCCAGCTTGTTCATCTGGTTGCTGGTGGTGGTCATTCCAGTTTTGCTGCCCTTTGCCCTTGTCATCTGGCTGTTGTGGCGGTTGTTGCGTCGCGCTGGCCCTCAGGCTGGCTGAACTTCTGTACAGGCCGCGTTTGGCGGCCTTTTTTTTTGCGGCGGTTTCGGCGTCCTTTTTGGGGAGCGTTCCCGTTTTGGATATCTCAGGCCCGAGGGAAATGGGTTATGGCATAATACCTCCCAGGAGGCATGATGACAGAAACAGTACTTGTGGTGGAAGATGAACCTGCCCTGCAGGAGACCCTGGCCTATAACCTGCGGCAGGCGGGCTATCGCGTGCTGCTCTGCGGCGACGGGCTGGAGGGCCTGCAACTGGCCCGGCAGGAGACCCCCGACCTGATCCTGTTGGACGTAATGCTCCCCGGCATCGATGGTTTCGAGTTTTGCCGCCGTCTGCGCCGTGAAAGCAGCGTGCCGGTGCTCATGCTCACCGCCCGATCCGACGAGATCGATCGGGTGGTAGGGCTGGAAGTCGGGGCCGATGATTACCTAACCAAACCCTTCTCCATGCGTGAATTGCTGGCGCGCATTACTGCCCAATTGCGCCGCACCCGCCTGGTGCGCGAGGAATTGCAGCGTTTGCAGCAAGCAGCGGAAAACGAAGGGGCGGTGCTGCGTTTTGGCGACCTGGAAGTGGATGAAATCCGCCACGAAGTGCGCCTGCGCGGCCAACCGCTGGCCCTCAAACCGCAAGAATACAAATTGCTGCGCTTTTTCGCGCGCCACCGCGGCCAGATGCTTTCGCGGGAACAGATTTTGCAAAACGTCTGGGGGTGGGACTTTCTGGGCGACAGCCGCACAGTAGATGTGCACGTCCGCTGGTTGCGCCGCAAGATCGAACCCGATCCGGCCCACCCCGTCCGCATCGTTACCGTGCGGGGCGGCGGTTACCGCTTTGAAGGCTGAAGATGGACTGGCTGACATTCCTCTTGGCAGCCTGCCTGGCCTTTCTGGGATGGTATGCCTTGCGTTTGCGGCAAAGGCTGGCGCAACAACAGGCTACCGTCCAACGGACAGAACGGGAATGGCAGGCGCGGCTGGAGACGTTATCGCTGGAGCGCGCGCGTCTGGCGGCGGTTTTATCGCGGATGACGGATGCGGTGTTGGTGGCGGACGAAGCCGGACGTGTGACGTATGCCAATCGCGCGGCAAATGAACTCTTTGGCGAACCGGCTTCCGGCCTGGCGGGGCGTTCTGTTTCGGCGGCGCTGCGCCACCATCAGCTGATACAGGTCTGGCAGCGCAGCCGGGAGACAGGGCGCCCCCAGCAAGATACGGTCGATTTGCCGCGCCGCCGCCGTTTTGTACAGATCACCGCTCTGCCCGACGCGGGCGGCGAAGGCGCCCTTATCCTGGTGCAGGATCTCACCCGTCTGCGACGCCTGGAGCAGGTTCGCAGCCAGTTCGTCAGCGATTTTTCGCACGAACTACGCACCCCGCTGGCTTCTATCAAGGCGCTGGCCGAAACGCTGGCCGAGGGGGCGCTGGAGGACGTTGCAGCGGCCAGGCGTTTCTTGGAGCACCTGGTGCGGGAGGTGGACGCCGTCGATCGCATGACACAGGATTTGCTGATGCTGGCGCGGCTGGAATCGGGCAGGGAACGTTTGCAGCGGCGTCCCCTGTCTCCCTGCGAGCCTCTGCGGGCGGCGACGGCGCGGCTGCTGCCGCAGGTGACGCGCGGCGGCTTGCAGCTGGACGTGCGCTGCCCGGCGAATTTGCCGCTCGTCTCCGTGGACGCTGATTCTCTGACCCGCGCCCTGATGAATTTGCTGCACAATGCGATCAAATTCACGCCCCCGGGCGGGCGCGTTACGCTCTCGGTCTCTTTGGTAGCCAACCGTATTCGCTGGCAAGTACGTGATACCGGCCCGGGCATCCTGCCGGATGACCTGCCGCATATCTTCGAACGCTTCTACAAGGTCGATCGTGCGCGCAGCGGCAGCGGCAGCGGTTTGGGGTTGTCCATTGTGCGCCACATTGCCGAATCGCACGGGGGACGGGTGTGGGCAGAAAGCGCACCCGGGCAGGGTAGCGTGTTTTACCTGGAAGTGCCCCTTTAAACGTTTGTTAACCTGCCTTTGGGTTGGCGTTAACCGCAGCATGTTAGGCTGAGAACATGGATTTTTCGAGACCACATGAAACTGGAGGAGACAATGTTCAAACGCTATTTGTTCATCCTGAGCCTGTTGGGGCTGCTCCTGGCGGCATGTAACGCCGCTGCGCCAACAGCGCCGCCGCAACTGGTGCTGACGGCGACCGCCGAAAGCCGGCAAGAAACGTTTGCGCCGCAGGCGCCGGGCGAACTGCCTCCGGTCGATCCGGCGGCGGTAGGCGGCAGCATTATCACCGCCGGCAGTTCAACGGTCTTCCCACTCAGCGAACGGATGGCCGAGCGTTTCCAAGAGGAGGGTTTTGTCGGGCAAATCACGGTCGATTCCATTGGGTCAGGCGCCGGCTTTGAGCGCTTCTGTGTTTCTGGCGATACCGACATCAGCAACGCTTCCCGCCCGATTAAGGCTTCGGAAGTGGAATCTTGCCGCGCCATTGGCCGCGAGCCGATCGAATTCCGCGTGGGCACTGATGCCCTGGCGGTAGTGGTGAGCAAAGACAATGATTTTGTGGACAGCCTGACGTTGGAGCAGCTGGCGCTGGTCTTTTCCTCGGCGGAAACCTGGGCCGAAATCAACCCGGAGTGGCCGGCGGAACCGATTTTGCGCTATTCTCCCGGCACAGACAGCGGCACCTTCGACTACTTCGTAGAAGCCGTGTTCGACAAAGACGAAGAACCGGTGCTCTCTGCTGGTAACCTCAACCTGAGCGAAGACGATAACGTGCTGGTGCAGGGCGTGGAAGGCAGCCCCTATGCAATTGCGTATTTTGGCTATGCCTATTATGAAGAAAACGCCAGTTTATTGCGCACCGTGTCCATCGATGGCATTGCGCCATCCCGCGAATCGGTAGATGATGGCTCCTACCCGCTGGCGCGCCCGCTTTACATTTACTCCGATGCAGGCATTATGAGGCAGAAGCCGCAGGTGGCCGCCTTCATCAATTTTTACCTGACCTATGTCAACGAAGAAGTGCTGGATGTCGGTTATTTCCCGGCCAGCGACGAGGTACTGCGGCAAGGGCGAGAGCGCTGGTTGCAGGCCATGGGCCTGACCGAATAGGCAGACCAACGAGACGATGGCTATAAAGTCACAGAATTGTTGGGAGCATGCACAGTTGGCAGAAAATGGGGCGCGTGTGGTTTTCTTGTTTGCAAAAGAATACCGCATGCCCCCGTGGGCGCTGTGGATTGAGGCGGGAAAAGCGTGGGGGCTGCCCGGCAGGGCGCCCACGCAACCATGCTTTCTCCATTTGCTGCGTGCATCCGGCGCCAGTCCGTGCGGGCGGCGTCAGCGAATTGCGGTTAAAATG
>WGAD01000049.1 GCA_015489255.1 Anaerolineales bacterium
CCTATGAGCCGGGAGCGGTGCGGGCGGCGGTGGACTACCTGACCGCACACCCCGAAGTCGGGCTGGTGTATGGCGACGCCAACTACATTGACGAAGACAGCCGCGTCATCGGGCGCTTTCCGGCGGCGCAGACCGATTATGCGCGCCTGTTGCGCGGCTACGTCCACATCCCGCAGCAGGCGGCTTTCTTCCGCGCTGACCTGTGGCGGCAGGTGGGGCCGCTGGACGATTCCTTTTATTTTGCGATGGACTATGATTTATGGGTGCGGCTGGCGCGGCTGGCGCCGATCCGCTACCGGCCCGGCCAGGTGTGGGCCAACTTCCGCTTGCAGCGCAACGCCAAATCGGTGGCCGAAGACGACCGCTGCTGGCCGGAGATGCTGCGGGTCTATGCCCGCGAGCGCGGGCGGCGCCCGGGCGTGATTCACCTCAAATACGCCGTGCGCAAGGTGACCGGGCCGCTCTGGCGTTACCGCTTGTGGTGGCAGCAGCTGCGTTCTTGACTTACAATTTTGTTAATCAGAATGTTGCAAGGGTTTTGTCGGCTGCCGCTGCCCAAGTGAGATTAGAATAAAACCGTATGCAGAAATTCAGCCTCCCCTATCTCGCCGACTGGTTTGCTACAGCGCTGCGTTGGTTCGGGTTGCTGGGGCTGGTGATGACGTTGCCAGACGATGCGCCGGGATTAACGCTGACGGTGCTCGCCTGGGCGTAGGTCAATATGGGGGTTTCTGTCATCGCCGGGTTGAACCGCCGCCTGTCTCGCCACCGTCATGTGGCGGTCTTGCTGGATGGCCTGCTGGCGTCGTTTTTTTTCTTTTTGCAGGGCGGGCCGTTTGCGGGCAGCTGGTGGGTTGGCGTATTACCGCTGATCGCCGCCGGCATTTATTTTGAAATCCGCGGCAGCCTGACGACGGCTTTTTTGCTCGGAGGCTTGCAAACGGCCGGGATGTATGCCCAACAGCCGAGCACAGCCAGCCTGACGATCGGCGGCCTGCTGCTGGCCTTCAACCTTTTGCTGGGGCTGATGTTTGGCGTATTGGGACGGAATCTGTTTGGCGAATTGCGCCGCCTGTATCAGATGCGCTTACAGGCAGAAAGAGAGCGGCGGCGGGTGGAAAACGAACGTTTGCAGGCCATTTATGAACTGACCACCACCCTGACCAGCACGCTCTCCTACCGCCACGTGCTGGAATCGATCTTGGATCTCGTTGCAACGGCGTTGGATCCGGATCGGGAGCAGGAGGTGATCAACCAGCTGGTGTCCGCCGTTTTGCTCTTTTCCGAAGGGCGCCTGGTTGTCGGCTCCGCCCGTCGCTTTACGCAGGCCGATATGCGCGTTGTTCTGGAAGGCGAGCGCGGGCTGCTTTCGCGGACGTTGACGGAAGGCGAACCGCTGGCTGTTTCGCAATTTTCCGGCGACCCGGAACTGGGGCGCATTTCCATTTTGCATTCTTGCCAGTCTCTGTACCTCTTTCCTTTGCGCAGCGGCTTCGATGTCTTTGGCGTCTTGCTGTTTGCCCACCCGCAACCGAGATTTTTCACCCGTGAACGGCGCGACTTGCTAGACATCCTCGGTCGCCAGGCGGTGATTGCCATCAAAAACGCCAAATTATACGAAGACCTGCTGGCCGAAAAAGAACACATCGCCGAAGCGCAAGAAGAAGCCCGCAACAAACTGGCGCGCGACTTGCACGATGGCCCCACGCAGTCGGTTTCGGCCATTGCCATGCGGCTGAACTTCGTCCGTATGTTGCTGGAAAAGAAACCCGAGGCCGTCCCGCTGGAGCTGGAAAAACTGGAAGAACTGGCGCGGCGGACGACGAAAGAATTGCGCCACATGCTCTTTACCCTGCGCCCGCTGGTGCTGGAAACGCAAGGCTTGCAAGCTGCGCTGGAAGCGATGGCCGAAAAGATGCGTGAGACTTACGGGCAAAACGTACTGATCCAGGTGGAGCCGCACCTGGAGGAAGTGCTGGATGTCGGCAAACAGGGCGTGCTCTTTTTTATCGCCGAAGAAGCGGTCAACAACGCGCGCAAACACGCCCAGGCAGACCACATTTGGGTCAGCCTGCGTGACCTGGGGCGCGAGATCGCTTTGTTGGAGATCAAAGACGATGGGGTGGGCTTCGATTTGAAATCGGTCATGGGAACTTACGAAACGCGCGGCAGCCTGGGGATGGTCAATTTGCGTGAGCGGGCGGAACTGGTCAACGGGTTACTGCATATTGATTCGGCGCCGGGGCAGGGGACGACGGTGCAGGTTTTCGTGCCGCTTTCGGAGGAAGCCGCCGACCGTCTTCACCACGCACGGGAGACTTAACCATGCCGGTTGCGGCCTCTTTGCATTACCTCGTCCATAACCAGGGGGCTGTCGAGCAGCCCCCCGTTTTGTTGATCCACGGCGCCGGAGGCGATCATCTGTACTGGCCGCCACAAGTGCGGCGGATGGCGTATGGGCGCATTTTTGCCGTCGATTTGCCTGGGCACGGCCTTTCGGGGCGCCTTGGGTGCCAACGAATGGAAGACTACGCCCGTTCACTGATCTACCTGCTGGATGCGCTTGGTATTTCGCGCGCCGTCGTGGTGGGGCATTCCATGGGCGGCGGCATTGCCTTGCAAATGGCGCTAGATTGGCCGCAGCGGGTGATGGCCTTAGGGTTGGTGGCGACCGGCGCTCACTTGCCGGTTTCCCCGCAGTTATTGGACGCCTTTTCACGCGAGGAAACGGTCGCTCGGGGGATTGATATAATCATGCAGTGGGCGTTTTCGCCGGCGGCAGATGAAAAACTGCGCCGTTTGGCCCGGCGGCGCATGGAAAAGATCCGTCCGCCGGTGCTGCACGGCGATTTCATTGCCTGCAACGCCTTCGATGTCCGCGCGCGCCTGGGCGAGATCGCAGCGCCGGCGCTGATTCTCGCCGGCAGCGCCGATAAAATGACGCCCCTGCGCTTTGCCGAAGGTTTGCGCACCGGGCTGCCCCGGGCACGTCTGCGCCTGTTTGCCCAGGCCGGGCACATGTTGATGCTGGAACGTCCGGAAGAAACCGCCCGCACGCTATCAGAGTGGCTGCGCGCGCTTCACTACCATCCGGGCTTGTGACGGCGGGGCGCAACACAGAATACCTGAACTTGGGAGGCTCTGTTGATGACCGAAGAACGCGAAGTGGTAAGACGGTTGCTTTCGGGCAATGAAGCCATTGCCCGCGGCGCTTGGGAAGCCGGGGTGCAGGTGGCCGCCGGCTATCCGGGCACGCCCAGCACCGAAATTCTGGAAACCTTTGCTCGTATGCCGGGCGTATACGCCGAATGGTCGCCCAACGAAAAAGTGGCGCTGGATGTAGCCATCGGAGCGGCCTATGCCGGGCGGCGGGCGCTGGCGACGATGAAGCACGTCGGCGTTAACGTGGCTGCTGACGCCCTCTTCTATGTGGCGATGACTGGCATGGAAGCCGGCCTGGTGATCGTCTCGGCGGACGATCCTTCCATGCACTCCTCGCAAAACGAGCAAGACAACCGCCACTATGCCAAATTTGCCCGCATCCCTTGCCTGGACCCGGCAGACAGCCAGGAAGCCCGCGACATGATGCTGGCGGCCTATGAACTGAGCGAAGAATTCGATACGCCGGTGCTGCTGCGCCCGACGACCCGCGTTTGCCATACCAGCACGCTGGTGGAAGTCGGCCCCGACCGTTACCAGCCGCCGACGCCGGGAAAATACCCGCGTAACCCGAAGAAATATGTGATGGTGCCGGCCAACGCCCGCGGACGCCACCCTGTTGTGGAAGCCCGCATCCGCGCCATTGCCGAATTTGCCGAAACGTTTGCTTTCAATCGGGTGGAAATGCGGGATACGTCGCTGGGCATCATCACCAACGGGGTGGCCTACCAATACGCCCGCGAAGTCTTCCCCGAAGCCAGCGTTTTGAAGCTGGGGATGTCGTTCCCGCTGCCTTACCATCTCATCCGCGATTTTGCCGCCCGGATGGAGCGCGTGATTGTGCTGGAAGAGCTGGACCCCTTCATCGAGGAGGGGGTGCGCTTGATGGGCGTTCCGCTGTATGAGCCGGAGGGGTTTGTTTACCGCCCAGGAGAAAAGACCATCTTCCCCTTGATCGGCGAGCTGAATCCGCGACGGGTGCGGGAGGCGGCCACGGCGGCGGGGCTGCTGCCGGAGAGGGAAGAGGCCGTGGACGCCGAACCGGCGGGTCCAGTCGCGCCGCAGCGCGACGTGCCCGTTTACCTGGATGTCCAGCTGCCCAACCGTCCGCCGGTGCTCTGTCCGGGGTGTCCGCACCGCAGCACGTTCTATATCCTCAATAAATTGAAAGTGCCCATCAACGGCGATATCGGCTGTTACACCCTGGGGGTGATCCCGCCGTTGAGCGCCATGCATACCACTGGCTGCATGGGCGCCAGCATCGGCGTGGCTCACGGCGGCGCGGTGGCCGGCGATCGGGAGCGGCACATCGCTGTCATCGGCGATTCGACCTTCTTCCACACCGGTTTATCGGCGCTGGCCAATGTCGCTTATAACCAGAGCAACGTCATTACCATCATCCTCGACAACCGCATCACCGGTATGACCGGGCACCAGGAAAACCCGGGCACCGGCGTGACCCTGCAAGGCAAGGAGACGCGTGAACTGGCGCTGGAACCGCTGGTGCGCGCCCTGGGCATCGAAAAGGTCAAGACGGTTGAAGCCTACGACGTGGAAAGCATCGAAAAAACGTTGCGCGCCTGGCTGAAGGAAGACGAACCAGCGGTTTTGATCGCCCGCCACGCCTGCGCCTTGCTGCCGGAGGAGCGCCAGCAGTATTTGCCCCTGCGGGTGGAGGCAGAGGCCTGCAACGGCTGCACGGTTTGCTTCCGCATTGGCTGCCCGGCCATCATCCAGTCGGACCAGAGGGACCCGAAGTACAACCGTCCGCTGGCAGAAATTGACCCCTTGTTGTGCACAGGCTGTGAGATCTGCTCGCAGGTGTGCCCGCGCGATGCCATTCTCTTCCGCAAAGACGTGCTGGCCGAGCTGGCGGCCAAAGGAGGGCAAGCATGAAAGATATCCGCTTTTTGCTGGTGGGCGTTGGCGGCCAGGGCACCTTGTTGGCGAGTAACGTCCTGGCCGAGGTGGGCATGGCGCTGGGGTACGACGTCAAAAAAGCCGAGGTGCACGGCATGTCGCAGCGCGGCGGCAGCGTGATTTCCCACGTGCGCTGGGGCGAGCAGGTGTTTTCGCCGGTCATCCCCGACGGGGAAGCCGATGTGCTCATTGGCTTCGAGAAGCTGGAAGCCCTGCGTTTTTTGCG
>WGAD01000050.1 GCA_015489255.1 Anaerolineales bacterium
CAGGGCCTCCCCAGGCGGGAGGCCCTGTTTTTGTGTGCTCAAGCAAGCGCGCTGCTTAACCTTCGGCGGGTTGCAAGTGGGTTTCAACCCACTTGCGTACGCTGCCCAGCGCCTGATCCAGCCGCTCGGGGTCTTTGCCGCCAGCCTGGGCCAGGGTGGGGCGCCCGCCGCCGCCGCCGCCCACTTGTTGGGCCACATGTTTGACGAGCTGACCGGCGTGCAGGCCGCGTTGGGTCAGGTCTTCCGTCACGGCGGCGACCAGCCGCGGACGGCCGTTGATCACCGTGCCGAGGACGATCACGCCGCTTGGGTAGCGGGCGCGGAAGCGGTCGGTCAGCTGGCGCAGGGCGTCTTCATCGGCGCCTTCCAGCCGGGCAGCCAGCACGGTGACGCCGGCCACCTCCTCGGCTGCTTCCAGCCGGGCGGCGTAATCCTGGGCCGCCAGCTTCTGGCGCAGGCTGGCAGCCTCTTTTTGGGCGGCGGCCAGTTCCTCTTGCAGGTTAGCGACTTTAGGCGGCAGGGCCTCTGGCGTGACGGAAAGCTGTTTGGCGGCGGCGTGCAGGGCCGCGAAGCGGCGCCGGACGAGGGCATAAGCGCCGCGACCGGTGACGGCTTCGATGCGGCGCACGCCGGCAGCGGCGGAGCCTTCGCTGGTGATGAGGAACATGCCGATATCGCTGGTGCGGTTGAGGTGCGTGCCACCGCAGAGCTCAAAGGAGTGACGTTCTTCGCCGCCGATGGTGATGGTGCGCACGATTTCGCCGTATTTTTCGCCGAAGAGGGCCATAGCGCCCTCGGCGATGGCCTCGTCACGGGTTTTTTCTGCGGCCTGAACGGGAAAATCGGCATAGACGGCGGCGTTGACGTGGGCCTCGATGGCGGCGAGTTGTTCTTCGGTCAGCGCTTGCGGCCAGTTGAAGTCGAAGCGCAGCCGATCGGGTGCCACCAGGGAGCCGGCCTGACGGGCCTCCGCGCCCAGGACGTGGTGCAAGGCGGCATGCAGGAGGTGGGTGGCGGTGTGGTTGCGCATGGTGTCGTGCCGCCGGTCGGCGTCCACCTCGGCGATGGCCTGGTCGCCGCGCCGCGGCGTGCCGTTCAGCACTTCGCCCACGTGGACGATGACGCCGGCGGCGGGTTTGCGCATTCCTTCGACGGCAATTTCCCAATCTGGCCCGCGGATGATGCCCGTATCCGATACCTGGCCGCCGGATTCAACATAGAAACCGGTGGCGGGCAGGAGGACTTCCACCCGATCTCCCGGGGAGGCGCTCTCCACTTCCTCCCCGTTGCGCACCAGCGCCAGCAGCGGGCCTTCAACGCGCAGCCATTCGTAGGGGTTGTAAGCCACGCCGCTTTCGGGCAGCTGGCCTTCGGCTTGCAGGCGCGCGCGGAGATCGGCGTAAAATTCTGCGTCTTCGCCGCCTAAAGGCCCCATGGCTTTGCCTCCGCCAGATTTGATGCGGTGCGTTTCCATGGCGGCGCGGAACCCTTCTTCATCCACTTCCAGGCCTTGTTCGCGGGCGATGTCGCGGGTGATTTCCATCGGCAGGCCGTATGTGCTGTAGAGATGAAAGGCTTGCTGGCCGGAAAGGGCTTTGCCGCCGCTGGCTTGGAGTTCGTCGAGCATGGTTTGCAGGTGGGCGGTGCCTTGCTCCAGAGTGCGGGCGAATTTCTCTTCCTCGCGCGTCAGACTGCTGAGGATGCTCTGCCGGTGTTGTTTTAATTCGGGGAAGAAGTCTCCATAGGTTTCGATGACGGCGGCGGCGACCGGCGCGAGGAAGGGTTCATCCAGGCCGAGATAGGTGATGCCAAAACGCGCCGCCCGCCGGATGATCATGCGGCAGATGTAGTTGCGCCCGACGTTGCCGGGCACCACGCCATCGGCGATGAGGAAGGCGGCGGCGCGGGCGTGGTCGGCGATCACCCGGTAGGGGGTGAAGTTGGCATACATGGCGGCTTCATCGTCTCCGGTCAGGCCGCGCAGAACGGCAAGCGAGCGGGCGAAGAGATCGGTTTTGTAATTGGAATCGACCCCCTGCAAAAGAGAGACGATGCGCTCGAAGCCCATGCCAGTATCTACGTGGGTGGCTGGCAGGGGTTCCAGGTGGTCGGCGTCCAGCCGGTTATATTGCATGAAGACCAGATTCCAGATCTCCAGGTAGCGGCCGCAGTCGCCGTTAACGCTGCAAACGTGGTTGGGGTCGTCTCTTTTGTCGCAAAATTCGGGGCCGCGATCGTAGTGGATCTCGGAACAGGGGCCGCAGGGCCCGGTATCGGCCATTTCCCAGAAGTTGTCTTTGCGGCCAAAGAAGAGCACGTGACTGGCGTCGAAGCCGGGTTGTTGCTGCCAGAGGGCGGCGGCTTCCTCGTCAGCCGGGATCTGCCCTTTTTCGTCGCGGAAGCAGGTGGCCCACAGGCGGCTTTTATCCAACCCCCAGACTTCCGTCAGCAGTTGCCAGGCCCAGGCGATGGCTTCGGCTTTGTAGTAGTCGCCGAAAGACCAGTTGCCCAGCATTTCGAAGAAGGTGTGGTGGGTGTCGTCGCGCCCGACGTCGTCCAGGTCGTTGTGTTCTCCGGCCACCCGCATACACTTCTGCGAGTTGACGGCGCGGGTGTAGGGGCGCTTGTCGGTGCCGAGGAAGACATCCTTGAATTGCACCATGCCGGCGTTGGTAAACAGGAGGGTGGCATCGCCGCCCGGCACCAGCGAGGAGGAGGGCACGAAGGTGTGCCCGGCTTCTTTGACAAAAAAATCGATAAAGGTTTGGCGAATCTCCGCGCCAGTCCACTTTTTGCTCATGGCCTCTCCGTAGATTGTAGAATGTGAACAGCAGGGAATTATACCAAGCTTTGCCGCTTACCAGCCGCATTGGCCGCAGGTGTGAACGCCGGCGTGCCGCCCGACTTGTTTGTACATGGTGACGTCGGTGAACGGCTGGCCGAGGATGCCATCGTGGATCGCCCAGGAGCGCAGGCGGATGCTGTTGGCTGCTGCCGGTTGGCGGAAGGGTGAACGGCCATCGAGGAGAGGCAGCAGATCGCCTGCGGGGGAGAAGCCGGCCTGGATGCGCTCCATTAATCGGCTCCCCACCTGGTAGGCGAAGCCGTAACGTTCGAAGATGATTGCGTTATGGTAGTAAAGCGGTTCAACGAAGTAGAGATCGTGCCCCAGGCTTTGCACAAAGGCTTCAAAGGCACGGATGGCGGCGGGCAACAGGCGTAGTCCGCGGCGGATCTGCCCGGGGGCCAGGCCTGCCCGCAGGGCGGCTTCTTCGGCCTCCAGGTTGCGCTGCAAGGTGCCGAAGCGCGTCGGACGTCCGTCGGGCAGGCGATCGACGTCGAATCGTGGTGATTCGGGATCGTTGAGGATGTACAACAAGATATGAATGTGGCCAGTCAGGGTATCTGTCAGGTGGCCGTAAAGGACGGGGTCGGGGAAGTCATGGCGATGATACAGGGCCAGTTCCACATCGCTGCTGCCTGGCGCTGCCTTGAGTTTGAAGAGCGGACGCCCTTCCACGTCGTGCAGGTATAGAGGTATGCGAAAGCGATCGAGCAACTCCGTCGGGATGACCCGGCGGTAGATCTCTATTTTCTCGTGTTCTGGCAACTGATTGATGCTGCCTATGCTGGATGGCGCAGCCATCGAAACCCCTTTCAGCGCTGCGGGCGCTCAGTAACGGCGCAGCTCGCGCTGTGCCTCGCGTTGGGCGTCCCGTTTGGCAATTTCTCGGCGTTTGTCGTAGTTCTTTTTGCCGCGCGCCAGGGCAATTTCCACTTTGGCGCGGCCATTTTTCAGGTACATCCGCACGGGAACGATGGTGACGCCTTTTTGCCGGACGGTGTTCCACAGGCGGCGGATTTCTTCCTTGTGCAGCAGCAAACGGCGCGGACGACGTGGCTCGTGGTTGTAGCGGTTGGCTTGCTCGTAAGGAGCAATGTAGGCCTCCATCAGCCAGGCTTGCAAATTGTCGTCAATGCGCACAAAGGCCTCTGTCAGGCTGACTTTGCCAGCGCGCACCGATTTAATCTCGCTGCCGCGCAGGGCAATGCCGGCTTCGTAGGTCTCAAGCAAAAAGTATTCAAAACGCGCTTTGCGGTTGGTGGCTACGGTTTTTTCTTTCACGCTACCGATTTTAACACAACTCTACCCCTTTTGCTGGTTTCCGTGACCACTACGGGAACACGCGGCGATAATGCTGACCGCCTTGCTTTGGCGCCCCCCCCCCTTGCCGCCGGAGAATGCCCGCCAGCAGCGTAAATTCTGGTAAGATAAGCGCATGAAACGCATGTTAATTTCCCTGATTTTGCTGGCCTTCAGTACGACCGCCTGCTCGTGGAGCGATGTGACGGTGCCCACCCCGGCGTTTATCCCCAGCGTGCAAATCCCCGCTTCGCCGACGCCTTACCTGGCGAC
>WGAD01000051.1 GCA_015489255.1 Anaerolineales bacterium
GTATACGGGTTTTCGGTCACGCCGAAGAAATCCACATCGTCGGCGATTCCCAATTCCTGCGCCAGGTGCTGCAAATCCGCCCGCAGACGGCCCTCGCCCAGCACAATCAGCCGCAGGGGACGTTCACCACGCAAAATTGCAAAGGCTTTCAGCAAGGTGGGGTAATCTTTAACCGCTTCCAGGCGGCCAACCGCTAACATCACCGGCACAGTATCATCTTCCAACCAGGAATGGGGGGCGGGCATATCAGCCTGTGCCAGCAATTGCGGTGTAACAATGGGGTTTGGGATCACTTTCAACAAAGTGCGGGACAGCCCAACGGTTTTTATCAAATCTTCGGCAGCGGCCTGTGAAACCGTCACCACACATTCTGCGCACGGGTAAAACATCCGCAACAGTAACGGAAACAACCGTTCCCGGCTGTTGGGAGAATCTTTGACTGAACGAGAAAGGTAACCGTGCTCACTGACCACAATGCGGGTAGGGACATGCGTCAAGGCGCGCGCCCAAATAGCCACCAGGTTGTTGTGCGGCTGTGCCGAAAGCAAAGCCTCCGGGCGTTCTCGGCGCAGGTAGCGCATCAGGGGACGCAGAGCCGCCAGCGCCCGCGACGCGTCCAGATTCACCACACGCACATGCGAATGCAGTTGTTTGAGAAATGCGCCTTCAGCCCGCGTGAGCACCATATCTACACGCAGGCCGTTTTCAGCCCAATAATTCGCCAGATTGACCATCATCCGCTGGACACCGGCGGCTTTTAGCGAAGGCAAAAACAGCGCCAGGTGACGAGGATCCGCATCATCACCGCGCCGCGGCGCGGACGGACGGCGCAGCCGCGTCCACAGGCCGCGCAAAAACGCCAGCGGCCAGAGTGGGTTACGTCCCCAGCCCTGCCGCACACCGTCCCAGGCGTCCCGCCAGCGGCGGTGATACAAAGCCGTCGCCGTCAACCGATAAGCCCGCACGTCGTTAGCACGGCGCAAGGTGCGGTGCAGTTCGCGTGGAAAATCCTTGCGAGAAAGAAACCCTAGCAGCATGCGGCGGTCTTCCTGCAGCACGCGGATGCGCTGCAAGCCGCGCGTCACGTCGCGTGAATCTTGCGCTGAGATGGTAAAGGAGCCGCTATGCTGGCGGTAACGATAGAGAACTTCCGGCACACAGAGGGGCTGCACCCGTCGCGCCGCCAGTCGGATGAAGAGATGCCGGTCGGCCACAAAGCGATAAGACGCATCAAAACCGCCCAGTTCGCGCAACAATTCAGCACGGAAAAACCAGCCGTTGGTGGCCGGATTTTCTGCCATGCGCTCCCAATAATCCCCGACGCAAACCGGCGGCACGGTACGAAAATCCGGGTTGGCGGTATCTTCGGAAAAATAGCCCACCGCCCCGCTGACAGCTGCCGCCTCCCGCTGCTCGGCCAGCGCCTGCGCCACCCGTTGAAAAGCCAAAGGAGTGAAGATGTCATCGCTGTTCAGCCAGGCTATCCATTCTCCGCCCGCCAACGCCAGCCCTTTATTGAGCGCATCATAAAGGCCGCGGTCCGGCTCACTGATCACCCGCAGATGTGGATACTCAGCCAGAATATCCAGCGTGCCATCGGTTGACCCCCCATCCACCACAATGTGTTCAAACGCCGGGTAGTTTTGCGCCAGTACGCTCTCCACCGCCTGGCGGATAAAATCGGCCCGATTGTACACAGGCGTCAGGACAGAAATAAACGGGGGCATGGTCAAAACAGGCTTTCGTAATCTACCTTGGGGAAAATCGTCAGCTGGCCGCCGATGGTGGCATCCAGCACCTCGCGGCCATCGCGCTCGAAGGCTTCACGGGCCAAGCGGTAGGCAATTTCAGAAGTCTCCAGGTCAGGCAGCTGCCAGCGGAAGCCTTTGCCAAAATAACGCGGGTCGAAGTGGTTGGGGTCATCGCCCTCAGAAACCACCGTCTTGCCCGCCGGCCCTTTGGAAGCGAAAGAATGATCTACCCCAATCAGGATGACCTGCCGAAACCCCATATGGTAGGCCAGTTGCAAGGCCGCAAAGGTGACGGTTGCCCCGGCCCACATCGGGCGCCGAGCATCGCGGCTGAAGCCGGGCCGCCGCTGGCGGCAGACCAGGTCGAGGAAAATCGTATCGCCCTGCGGTTCGCCCAAATGGCGCCGCGAACCCCAGGGCAAAAATTTGGGCATGGACAAGGCCTGGATATCGTCAGCACATTGTTCAATCACCAGATGGTTGATCGCCACATAATAGGTCGTCGTAAAATCCATCTGCGGAAAAGCGAGATAAATTCTATTCAGGCCAAAGGTCGTTTCCTGGCGCAGACGGCTCAAGTCCGTGCGTTTAAGGCTGGGGCCATTGCCCAAAATGAAACACCTCTCGCCGCGATGCGCGTTGTGCAACGCGGCCAGGCGTTGGTGGCTGCGCCTCCCCCACGGATGAGTGAAAAAATCCAGGCGATGCTTAAGACAACGAGCCGTTTGCAACAGCGTTTGCATATTACTCCTTCAGCATAAAATCGCCGCCGCGCAAAATTCCATCGCTAATGGCGGCCATCGTCCGCGAATTTTCTGGCAGCAAGGCTTCCAACGCAAACGAGCGAAAATGGACGGTGTAACGGCCACTGCCCGGACGCAAAAAGGCCGAAAAAGGCAGCGAAGAACGGTATAGCTGCCAGTAAAAGAAACGCCGCGCGTTAAGACGATGCGCCGCCGGGACGGCGATCCTCGGCGAGGAAAGAAAGTCTTCCGCCAACTGGCGGAAATCTGCCTCGCTGCGCGGGAAGAACACCGTCTCGTAAGGGGTAAAACGCGAACGTCCTCCGCTGAGTACTGCCGCGCCCAAAATGGAGGCTTCTAATCCGATGGTCGAGTTATAAACCATCACGAATTTCGCACGCTGAATCAGTTCATACGAGCTGATGTATTCTTCCGGCGGCACGAAGATCACATTTCGCAACGCCTCGACGCCACGCGCTCGCACCCACATCGCTACGCTTTCGCGGCTGGCCTTTCCGGGCCGGGCCTCGTCCGGGTGGGCGCGGATGACGAACAGCGTTTCCGGATGCGCGCGGATGATCTCCAGCACGGTGTCCAGCCAGTGGAACATGTCGCGGAAGATCACGTTGGCGTGCGGCTGGCTGGTATCGAAGATCACATTGGTAAAAATCGGCACCACCTGCCGAAAACCTGTCAGTTTCTGCACAAAACGTTCATCCAGACGCCGCATTTCTGGCCAGAAACGCACTCCCGCCATGGTGAAATCTCCTTGAAAACGGCGGGAAAGATAGGCGTCCAGGCGGGCGTTCTGCTCCTCGCTGAGTTGAAAATCTGAGGGGATATTTAGCGGGTAGGCCGTGGCCTCTCCAGTGGTGAAAAAAGCGCTGAAGGGGCGCATCCCGACCTCGTGGGTCACGGTGCGGATATTCCGCTGCAAGGCCAGCCAACGCGCTGTGGCCTCCGGGTAAAACTGACCGTTAAAAAGCACCACCGCCTGCGGGCGGACATCGTCCAGCAGCTGATCAAACTGGCGCGCGACATTCCAGGCAGACAGAATATACTGCCGGTAAAAGAACAACGTCTGTTCGTTTTCTTCCAGGTTATGACGGCGCAGCATCCAGCGCAGGGAGGGCAACACCAATTTGCCCAGCGGAAGCGGCTGGCGGTAACCGGGGAGCGGCCAGGAAAACGCTTGCAACGCTTCCAGATGGGCCAGCGCTTCCACATGGCGTTGCAACGCCATGTCGGCCTCCCATTCAAACCAACGCACCTCGCTATGACGATACATTTGCCAGGAACGGCGCAGGCATTGTCGGCACGGCGGCGGTTGCGTCGGGTCGTCCCGGTTGCTGCCCAAGACGCAGCGCGTCATGCCGCCATCGCAGGCGAAGCGCACGGTTGGCACGCCTTGCGCCCGCAACGACCATTCCACCAGCTGAGAAAAAGCCGCGTTCAGGCTCAGGTTGCCTGTGCGCGTTGAGGCATGGAAGAAGACCACCGGCAGATCGCCAGCCGAGGGTTTAGGACTTTGCCGCTTAACCCCGGCGCCCAACGCCCAAATCTTCAGGTTGTTGCGCCAGGCATCCAGGCGGCGTGAAAATTTTTCTTTCAATGGATCCGCCATAATCGGGAAACGTTCAAGCCAAAGGATGCGATCCAAAAGCCGCGCTCATGAATAGCGCCGCAATTTCTTCATGGATTTCTTCTCGCTCTCATACACCCGCTTGACGCCATCACCCAGCGCGGCCTCGGTCACGCGGATGTATTTGACCAGCTTGCGAAAACCGCCCGGCTCCACCGAGGCGGCCTGGTCGCTGCCCCACATGGCCCGGTCCAGCGTCAGGTGACGCTCCACCATGCTGGCTCCCAGCGCCACAGCCACCGCCGAGGGCACCAGGCCAACTTCGTGGCCAGAATAGCCGATCGGCACGTTGGGGAAAGCATCGCGCAGGGTTTGAATCATGCGCAGATTGAGCTCATCCGGTTCGCACGGGTACGCGCTGGTGGCGTGCATAATGCCCAGGTTTTCGCGCCCAAGCACATCATCCACCGCGGCGTGAATCTGCGCCATGGTCGACATACCGGTAGAGATGATCACCGGTCGTCCCGTGGCACGCGCTTTGCGCAGCAGGCCGTGGTCGGTCAACGCTGCCGAAGGGATTTTGTAAGCGACAGGGGCGAAGGCTTCCATAAAATCGACCGATTCCTCATCCCACACCGAAGCAAACCAGTCGATGCCTTTCTCTTTACAATAGCGGTCAATCTCGCGGTATTCGTCCTCGCCAAACTCCACCTTGTACCGATATTCCAGGTAGGTGATGTAGCCCCAAGGGGTTTCGCGCATTTGCTTTTGTTGTTCTGGCGGCGTGCAGACTTCCGGCGTCCGTTTTTGGAATTTGACAGCATCCACACCAGCATCCACAGCGGCGTCGATCATGGCTTTGGCCAGGTCCAAGTCGCCGTTGTGGTTAATGCCAATCTCGGCAATGATATACGTCGGCTGGCCGTCGCCAACCAGACGTTTTCCAAGTTTGAGTTCTCGCGTCATTCGTTTATCTCCTTTGATTCAGGATCAGGTCGCAGAGTTCACGGACTGCGCCCTGCCCGCCGCGGCGGGCGAGGACGTAGTCGGCCGCCCGGCGGACGCGAGGCTCCGCGTCGGCGACCGCTGCCGCCCAACCCGCCAGCGGGAAGACCGGCAGGTCGTTCAGGTCGTTGCCGACGTAAATCACCTCATCCGCGGAGAGGCCGCGTTCTGCCAGCAATTTCCGGAACAGGGTGGCTTTGTCGTCCACGCCCTGGAAATGCTGCACCTGCATTTTAGCACATCGGGCCGCCACTACCGGGTTGCGCTCTTTGGAAATGACCACCACGTCCACGCCGGCGCGCTTGAGCGCGGCGATGCCGAACCCGTCGCCACGGCTGGCGGCCACCATCTCGCGGCCGGTTTCGTCCGTCCAGACGCGGTTGTCGGTCAGCACGCCGTCGAAATCCAGCGCCAGCAGGCGCACGCGCCGCGGGAAGGGGCGTTTGGGCTGCCCCGGCCAGACGATGTCTTCCAGGCCGCCGAAGGTCAGCAGCCATTCGTATTTGGCCCAGTCGTAAAGGTTGTCGATGTCCACCGTGTAACGTGGGTCGATCACCAGCGGGTAAATCCGCTCGCCGCTCATAGAGCGTTTTTGCAAAATCGTCCGCGGGCGGATGGCGTCCACATGGCCGGTTTGCCAATAGACCGGCGGCAGGCTCTGCCGCGGCGCGTTGTACGGTTCGGCGATGCCGGGCACATCGAGCAGGTTGGTCATCGGGCCGTCTTCGCCCTGAGGCAGGCGCCACATCTTGTGCGGATTCTGTCCCGCTGGCACCACCCCGCGGACGCAATCGGCGTCGGGGTGCGCCAGCAGGCGGCGGACGGCGGCATCCACCAACCCAGCCGGACGGATGGGCGAGGTGGGCCGCAGCTGGACGACCACGTCCGGGCGGTAACCTTCGTGCTCCGCCAGCCACGCCAGGGCGTGGACGAAGACCGGCAAATCGGTGGTGTCATCTTGCGCGAACTCAGCCGGACGCAAAAAGGGCGTCTCCGCCCCCCATGCGCGCGCCACCGCCGCGATCTCTTCGTCGTCGGTGCTGACGATCACCCGCGTGACCGTCTCGGCCTGCAAACCGGCAGCCACGCTCCATGCCAGCAGCGGATAACCGCCAAAATCGCGGATGTTCTTGCGCGGGATGCCCTTTGAGCCGCCCCGCGCGGGGATGATGGCAAGCACTTCGGTCATCGCATCACCATGCCGTCCAGCCGCCATCGACCACCAGATTAGCGCCCGTCATATAGGAAGAAGCGTCCGAAGCCAGGAACAACAGCGCGCCGTTCATCTCGTCCTTGCGCGCCATGCGCCCCAGGATGGTGCGGGCAGCATAGGCTTCCACGAAGTCGTCATCGTGATTGTTGAACACACCACCGGGCGTGAGCGCGTTGACGCGGATCTCGGTGCCAGCGTAATAGGCGGCCAGGTATTTGGTAAAGCCCAGCACGCCGGCCTTGGTGGTGGTGTAATAGACCGGCTTATACGCCACGCGGCGGCCATCTTTTTTGAGATAGATTCGCTGGTCAGGGCCGTTCAGGCCGTATGTCGAGCAGATGTTGATGATGCTGCCGCGCTTGCCTTGCGCCAGCATGGGCTGGACGGCAGCCTGCGTCATCAGGAAGGTGCCGGTCAGGTTGACGTTGAGCGCCGCCTGCCACTGCTCCAGCGGGTAATCTTCGAAGCGGCCGGGGGTGATGCCCTTCGCCAGCGCGTCGGCATCGAACTTGGGGTCGAGCGCCGCGCTGTTGACCAGCACGTCCAGGCGGCCCCAGGCGTCCAGCACAGCGGCAACCAGCCCGCGGACGGCCTGCGGATCGGTGATATCGGTCGGGAGGGCCAGGGCCTCGTAACCGGCGGCGGTCAGCTCCTCTGCCACCGCCGCAGCGGATGCGGCGGCCAGGTCCACCACAGCCACCCGCGCGCCGGCTTCGGCCAGCGTGCGGCAGAATTCGCGCCCCAGCAGACCGGCTCCGCCGGTCACCACGGCCACCCGGCCGTCCAGTTTGAATTTGTCCAGAATTCCGGTCATGGTCACTCCTCATAACCCAAAAGGGGCAAATAGGGGCCAAAAGCCCGGTTGCAAAGCGCAATTTCTTCGGGCGTCAGAACATCCCGAAAGCGTCCGGTCACGCCTTTGTTGAAGTGCATACCGCCAGAGGGTTTTCCCGGCTGGTATGACGCCAACACAGATTGGACCACCTCCGGCGCCAAATGCAGGTCCAAAAAGGCGAGGAGGCGATCAATCTGGGTGGCAAAATCATAACGTAAATCCTCGTAACGCAAGGTCAAAATCAGCGGATGCTGCCGCCAGCGAACCGCATCTCGCACACGCCCAAGCATCCAGGGAATGCCAGAGGGGATATCTGGTACCGAGCGCCGAAAAGCTCGGGCGGCCATACTTTTGGGGTGTCCATGCTTTCCATATTCCCAGGCCGAGAGCAACGCGTCGCGTGGGTCACGGTAAAGGCCAACCACCTTCATCCTGCCGGTATTCATCAAGCCGAAGAACAACCGTCTGGATACAAGACGGCGCGGATAGTTCGTCGGCCACCCGTGTGTTTTGACCACGAAAGAATGGCCGCAAACCCAGGGGAGGAGAACAAAACCCAGGTCTGGCAACACTGGGCGAATCAGCGCATCTCCCGGAGACATCCAGCGCTCCAAATGGTAACGACGACGAAGGTCCAGGGCGTCATCGCCGCCGGCGGCTTGCCAGAGCGCCGAGATCAGATGATAAACCCAGGAGGTACCCGCACGCGGCATACCTGCCAGCAGCACAATGTTTCGCTTCACAAGGGCCTCAAACGCAAACGGAGGGTTGGGCTGCATAACGTCTATGCAGCCCAACCCTCAAAAAGACAATCAACTATCGGCCTGCAAAAAGCCCTGTTCTTCCAGGTAAGCGATGATCTTGCGGGCGTTTTCTTCCGGCGTCACGCCAGCCCCCGTCAGCGTGATCTCCGGATCGATGGGGGCTTCGTAGGGGTCGTCAATGCCGGTGAAGCCTTTGATCTCGCCGCGGCGGGCTTTGGCGTAGAGGCCTTTCACGTCGCGCGCTTCGCAAACTTCTAGCGGGGTATCCATATACACCATGACGAAATTGTCCGCGCCGACCATTTTACGGGCACGATTGCGCGCCGCGCGATACGGGCTGATGGCGGCACAAATCACCACGCCGCGATGGCAGACGATCTCCCCGGCTACAAAGCCGATGCGCAGAATGTTGGTGTCGCGGTCTTCTTTGCTGAAGCCCAACCCCTTGGAAAGGTGCGTGCGCACCACGTCGCCATCGAGCACGGTGAGCTGCTTGCCTCGTTCCAGGAGCAGTTCGGTCAGCACGCGGGCGGTGGCCGACTTGCCCGAACCGCTCAAGCCGGTGAACCACACGCAAAAGCCCTGTTCGTGACGCGGCGGGTACATCTGTCGCAGGATCTGGGCGGTTTCGGGGCGGGTGAACCACTCCGGCAGCAGTTTGCCCTTGGCCAGGTATTCCTCGCGCACCTGTGTGCCGGAGATGGTCAGTGTGCGGGCGCCTTCGGGGACTTTGTCCACTTCCACGTATTCATCGGTGTCGGGCAGGTACACCAGCCACTGGAAAGGAACCATCTTGACACCCAGTTCTTCTTCGTGCTGCTTGAGCAATTCCTGGGCGTCATACGGCCCATAGAACGGTTTTCCAGCGCTGTCTTTGCCTGGGCCAGCATGATCACGACCCACAATGAAATGATTGGCGCCGTGGTTGCGTCGGATGATCGCATGGAGCAAAGCCTCGCGCGGCCCGGCCATGCGCATCGCCAGCGGTAGCAAGGCCAACAGGGTGGAATCCTGATCGTAGTACTTTTCGACCAGCGCCTTGTACACGCGGACGCGGGTGTAGTGATCCACGTCGCCGGGCTTGGTCATGCCGACCACCGGATGGATCAGCAGGCTGCCGCCGATCTGCGCCGCAGCGCGTTTGGTCAGTTCCTCGTGGACGCGGTGCAGCGGGTTGCGCGTCTGGAAGGCGACCACGTTCTCGTTGCCCATGGCTTCCAGGCGGGCGCGGACTTCGGCCGGCGTCAGACGCAGGTCCACGAAATCGTAATATTTAGGCATGTTGACCACTTTAAGCGGCCCGGAAATGCACACATCGCCCCAGCGCTGCATCTCAGCCACCATCGGGTGCCGGGGGTCGTTGGTGCCGTAGGCCAGCCGGGCCTCCTTTTCGCGGTCCCACGAGAAGACCTCCTCCAGGGTCATGATGGCCAGCGGCTCATTGAGCGAGTTGCGCAACACCACCTGTCTGCCGACCGGCGGCAGCTCTTCCGGGTCCGCCGTCAACGTGATCGGTAGCGGCCAAAGCGTGCCGTCGATCAGGCGCATTTCGCGCAGCACCCGCTCGTAATCGGCCTTGCCCATGAAGCGATCCAGCGGCGAAAAAGCGCCAGTCGCCAGCAATTCCAGGTCATGCACTGCACGTTGGGAGATCTGGATAGACGGCAGTTCCGGGATGCGCGCCAGCAATTCTTCGCGCTCATCGCCTTCTGCCAGCAGGTTGACCAATCGGCCACCATACGGAGGGTTCAACTTAGCCATTGCTTTGTCTCCTTTAACCATATCTTGAATTTTTCAAGCCCAATGTTCAGGCTGTCTTTCAGCGAATATTGTGTGTGCAAACAAGCAGCCCGCTGATAGCCGCTTTTCTCCAGCCAGGGGGAAAGTAACCGTTCCAGCCGACAGGCCTCTTCTTCCTGATAACAGGCGTTGCCAGCGCCCAACCGCCTGGGGAGAAACCGCAGCAAATCGCTGGCCAAACATGGAATTGCCCTGCCAGGCTCGCCCCGCCCGAGACGGCTGCAACAGAACATCATCCCAAGAGATGTTCAGAAAGTCGGTGATGCGCGCCAGGGTTTCCTTTGGAGTGCGCGCCAGGTCTTCATAGGCTATCACCAGATAACGCCCGGAAAAACGGCGCTGATTGTACCACCCCTTGCGGGCTGAACGCCGCCAACTCGTAGCGAACTCGTGCCCGATTTGGGATGCCCGCCAATGAAAACCAGGGCGTCGCGGAGCCGGATCCAATGTTCCTTCACTGCCCGCTCTCCAACGCCGTTAGCGCCAGTTCCAGCGCGCGGATGCCATCTTCCAATGTGCAACGCGGCTCCTCCTGCCCGCGCGCCACTGCCAGAAAATGCGTCATCTGGGCGCGGAAGAGCGCATCACGGGAGAAACCCTCCGGCAGTGGGTAAACCTCCCTGTGCACCGGCGGCGGCTCGGGGCTGTAAGCGCCAAAGGGTTGTGAGACAGAAAGATGATACAACGCGCCATCTTCTTGTTCCCAGCGCAGCGTTCCCTCCGTGCCGACAATTTCCAGTGTGTGCCGTGGCGGACGCTGGACGTAATTCAAATGTACGCCGCCGATCGCGCCATTGGCAAAGCGCAAGCCGATTTCAGCCACGTCTTCCACACCGTCCAGTTCCAGCGGCGAAAGGTGACCGGCAAAGGCCCACAAAGAGGCCACTTCGCCCAAAAGATAACGCAAATAATCCAGTGGATGCACCAGGGTGCGGATCACGCCGCCCGCGCCGATCTGGGCGGCGTAGCTGCAGCGGTAATCTTCCCAGGGGTGCCACTGCGGCAGATATTCACCCCAATGTGCGTGGACGGTCAGCACTTGCCCCAGCGCGCCGGACGCGATCAGCTGCTGAGCCTTCACCAGGGAAGGATGGTAGCGGAACTGAAAACCAACCAGAATTCGGCTTCCGCTGCGGGCTGCGGCCCGCTCCAGTTCATCCAACCCCTCCAGCGTGTGCGAAACGGGCTTCTCCAGCAGGATGGCGCAGCCAGCCCGGGCGGCGGGCAGGGCTGCCTCCAGGTGGAGAGCCGTCGGCGTGGCGACCACAACCCCATCCGGACGGTGGCGCCGCAGCGCCGTTTCCAGGTCGGTTTCCACTGGCAAGCCGTCCAGCTCATCATCTGGCAAGGTCGCCCGCCCCGAGCGCACCAGAACGACATCCTCGCCCAGCGCCAGCAAATGACGTAAATGGCGGCGTCCAATGGAGCCAAGGCCGACAATCAAAAATTTCATACAGAGCGCTCCCCTTTCACCCAACGGTCATCGCTTTCGTACCCCCAGTGAATCAGCTCATTCCCCGCAATGCGGGCGAAAAGCCGCCGATCTGGCCTCGTATAAAACTGCCGCCAGTTTCCCTGCCGTCCCCGCTTCAGCACGCCAGCCAGCCCCGGATTGCGCTGTTGCTGCCAGATTTTGTCCGGGTTGGCCTGCATTTCGGCGTTCACCCGGTCAGCGAGATCAGCGGGCAGGCTTTCCACGCCCAAAAATTCCCAGATCTGCCGCATCCAATGGACAGGATCAACCAGCAAATCTTCATAGCGCAGCACAAAGTAGCGCTCACCGTATAGTCGGCGGGCGGTTTCGTCCACCTCGCGCACGTCCACCGCCCAACGACTGCCCAGCCGCTGCAAGAACGTCGGCGTGAAAATAGAACGTTCTCCACGCAAGAAGGGCGTTGCATCCCGCTCCAGGGAACGCAGAATTTTCCTGTCTTCGGCAGTCAGGTTCTTTTCTTCCACCAGATCGCGGAAACGCTCCGAAAGCACCACATCCCGGCCATCGCGCACGATGTAAATCAGGCGGGCATCCGGGTAAATGCAATGCATATCGCGCACGGCTTTCCCGTGCCAAACCGAAGTAGGGCTTTTATCACCTACAATGGCCTTCCCGGCAGCGGCCGCCTCCCTTTCCATAAGAAAATCGGCGACCACACGCAACAACAGCGCTGAAGGGTCCTCCCCACCATTCCAGCGGTTGGCACGATGGGTCAACCAGTCGACAACATCAGCGGAGCGTACCAGTTTCAACAACCCCGGCGGACGGGTGAAAAAATGCGCCTGATAATTCGCGTGCACCTCGGGGTGCAAACGCACCAGTCGCAGCAGCAATGTGGTGCCAGAACGGGCATGCCCCAAGATGAAAAATTTGGGGCGCGGGAAAAATTGACGCACCTGGGCAAGGTCATCCTCGCACAACGCGGGCGGCGGACTAGAACGCTGAAAAGCTACTTCGCCATAACGAAAAGCCTGCCAGCCCAGGCGCAGGCGCCGCATCAATTTCTTTCGGTTCATGCTCCACCTTTCTTGCTGGCTTCCAACCAGTGAAACAAGGTGCTCTGCCAACGGCGCACCTGCCGCCGCACCCGGCTATAACGCATCAGCCAGCTCACCAGGGGCGGCAGCGCCTGCGGCGGCGGGGCAAAGCGAGCGTTCAGCCCAAAAGACGCCGCCAGCGCCGCTGTTTCGGCGTCCACGCGGTTGCCCAGCAGGCGCGTCACCGGTTGACGGGTGGACAGGCGCAGGTACCCCGCCGTGTCCAGGCGCTCTTCCAGCGTCACCATGCCGCCCATCAGGGCTTCGTCCCAATCCTCGCCCAGGGCCTCCAGCAACACGCGCCGCGGCGCGACGAACTGGTGATGCCCGGCCGAAAGGAAGGCCGAAACGCCGTCGAGCGTCACTTCCACGTCTTCCAGGCCGCCCACTTCCTGCCGATAGGCCTCCACAGAACGCCCCATCTGCTGACGGTAGTGTGCTTCCCAGGTTTCGTCGTTCAACAACCCGCGCCGCACCTGCACGTCGGGACGCGCCAGCAGGCGTTGTGCGCTTTGCAGGGCGTAGCGCATGTGTGAGCGGATGTAAAAGCCGGTCACCAGCCCGGCCTGGGGAAAGGTTTCCAGGATCTGCAAATGAGCATCCAGCCAGCCCGGTAGGAAGAACACGTCGTCGTCGGTGTAGGCCAGTATCTCGCCCGGCGCCACGCGGGCGATGGTGCGCAGGGCGTTGATCTTGCCCACGTTGCGCCGTGAAAGCAGCAGGTAGTCAATGCGGCCAGCAGCAAAGGCCTCTTGCAAATAAGCGGTCAAACGGGGTGCGCTGCCGTTGTCGAAAACCAGCAGGTCATATTCCGGCGGCGTGTGCGCCCGCAGGCTTTCCAGGCACAGGCGGGTGACTTCGAAACGCGCTTCGAAATAGCCTGTTTCAACCGGCAGATAGGTCAACACAGCCAGCGTCACCCGCGAAGGGCGATAGTCGCTGCTGCGTCCCCGGTTGGGGTTCATGCCCAGGCGCGGCATCAGCTCCCCCCTTGCAAGAAGCGGCGCAGTTTGCGCGCCATGAAGATCTCGGTGGCCGCCATGGATTCATACGTCGCGCCGCCGATGTGCGGGGTGATGAGCAAATTATCGTGCGCCCGGGCGTAGGCCGCCAGCGGCGATTCCGCCGCGCCGCTGCGCTCGTTCCAGAGCACGTCCAGGGCCGCCCCGCCCAGGTGACCGGATTCGAGCGCATCCAGCAGAGCGGCTTCGTCCAACACCTGCCCGCGCGCCGTGTTGACCAGCAAGGCCCCGCGCGGCAGCTGCCGCAATTCGTCCGCGCCCAACAGGCGCACGGTGCTTGCGTTCAGGGGAACGTGCACCGAAAGCACTTCGCTGTCGGCCAGCAAATCCGCCATCGTAGCCCGGCGGGCGACTCCATCCGGCCAGTCGGCGCGGTAGGGGTCATAAGCCGCCACCTGCATCCCGAAAACGCGGCCATAACGGGCGATTTTCTCGCCGATGCGCCCCAGCCCCAGGATGCCGAGCCGTTTTCCGGCCAAATCGTGCCCTTTGAAGCGGTCGCGGTCCCACTCGCCTGCCAGAACCGAAGCGAAAGCCTGCGGAATGTGACGCACCAGCGCCAGCAGCAGCGCCCAGGTATGTTCGGCTGTGGCCGGAATGGAACGCAAAAATTCGGTTTCGCCGCGCAGGCTGAGCACCGCCACGCCGCGCGCTTCGGCGGCCTGCAAATCGATGTGATCCAGGCCGGTGGTGGCGGAGACGATCGCCCGCAGGCGGGGGGCGGCGTCCAGCACTTCGGCGTCGATCTGGTGCGCCAGCCGGACGATCAGCACGTCCACATCAGACAAGGCGTCCAGCAGCGCCGCGCGCGTCAACGGGCCTTCGCGCACCTCCCCCAGGTCTTCCAGGATGGCGCGGGCGGCAGCGGAATAATTTTTCGGTTCCACGTTCAAAATAACGGTCATCGTTCCCTGCGCGAAAGCAAAAATTCGGCCAGTTCAAAATCGAAGAGCGAATCGATGTTCACCGAGCGTTCCGGCGGCATGATGTACGCCCGCACGTCTTCGCCGTAGAACGAGCGGCGCAAAATGACTTCGCGGCGAGTGGCGTAAATCGCTCCATTGCGGCGATAGACCTCCGGGTATTGCTGGCGCGCCGTCATTCCAGCCGGCACATCCAGCAGCGGCTTTGGGCGGCCATCTTCCAGCGTGACCATGTAAAACGGGTGCGCGCTTTCTACCGGCGTGTAGCTGACCACCGCATCGCAGCCGCTCGTCAACAGCAGCTGCAAGGCCGCATCGATGTCGTCGGCGGTGCGCAGCGGAGCGGTCGGCTGCAAGAGCAGCACATGGGAATAGCGCACGCCATCCAGCGCCTCGGCCTGCCGCAAGGCATGCAACACCACGTCAATTTGCGCGGCGCGGTCGCCAGAAAGTTCTGTCGGCCGCAGGAAGGGGACATCTGCGCCCCACTGACGGGCGATGGCCGCGATTTCGGCGTCGTCGGTGGAGACCAGGATGCGATCCACCCGCTGCGCGGCCTGCGCCGCACGGATGGTG
>WGAD01000052.1 GCA_015489255.1 Anaerolineales bacterium
CTGGGTGGGTGGGCCGGAACAAGACCTTGTCACAGAACTGGCCGCCGCCGGTGAGCCGCCCGAAGTGATCGCAGCGGCCAGGCGGCGCGCCAGCCATCAGCCCCAGGCCCAAATCTGCTGGGTGCTGCCGTGCAACTGGGCGGCCGTGCAGCTGTTCCTGGCCCTCGAAACCCAATGGGACAGGGCTGGACTGAGCGGGGTGCGCACCGGTCTCGATTACAGCCGCATCGAACCGGTGCTGCGCGCCCGGCCTGACATCGAGCCGGCCTGGCCGGACCTGTTCCACCGACTGCAAATCCTGGAGCGCGCCGCCCTGGCGGCCATGAGCGATAGAGCCCATGAATGACCTGGCCCTCACCGTGAGACTTAACGCCGACGGCTCCGGCCTGCGCGGCGAGCTGCGCGTGTCCAAGGAAGAGATCGCCAAGCTCAAGCGCGAACTGGGCGATGCCGGTACCGAGGCCAATCAGGCAGCAGGCAAACTGGACAAGTATGGCCAGGAAGCCGGGCAGGCATCCCAGCAATCGCGGCGGCTCAAGCAAGAGACCCGGGGCGTCACTGCGGCCATGAAGAGTTTGCGGGGGCTGATCGGCGGTTTCGGTTTCTATGCCGTGGCCAAAAGCATGCTGGTGTCCATCAGCGCCATGCAGGGATTGCGGTCGCGCCTGGCGGACCTTGTCGGCGGCACACGGGCCTATAACCAAGAAAATGAATACCTGATCGAACTGGCACAGCGCATGAGCACCGACCTGAACGCGCTGCGAGAAAACTATGCCAGGACATTGACGCTGGAAAAGGCCGGCATCCTCACTCGCCAGGAAGCCAGAGAGATCACCGAGGGCATGATCAATGTACAGGCCAAACTCGGTGCTTCGACGATCCAATTGAATCAAGCCATGTATGGCCTGACGCAAGGGCTGTCCGCAGGGACGTTGAGGGCGGAAGAACTCAATCAGGTCACTGAGCCACTGCCTGGTCTATTGCAGGAACTCGACAAGGCCGCCGGCTTGTCAGCCGGTGGATTCCGGCGGATGGTGAATGAGGGGCGGGTGACTTCCAGCTTCTTCAAGACCACCTTGATCAAAGCCCTCCGCGAATATGAAGGAGCGGCGGAATCCATGTCCGGCAATCTGAGCCAGATGTGGACTCGGGTTAAGAATGAATATCGACTCTTGGTTGAAACGTTAGAAGAGCCGGTATCTGCCGTTGTCGGCCCCGTCCTGGATGGATTGGCGTCCTCATTGGAAAAGTTGGGCGCTTACATCACTTGGTTCAAAACCGAGGGCATGCCACTGCTGCGGGATGCCGTGGTCGATGACATCGGTGCGATTCAAAAAGCCTGGGATTGGCTCAAGACAAATACTGTCATCGTCTGGGAAAGCATTCATCTGGCGGCTGTAAAAGCCGTGCAGGCCGTGCGCGACAAGCTGGGGGACATGTATTTGTCCCTCTCCAAGGCCGCCAATGCGCTGGGGTTCGACGATTTGTCAAGCGCATTGTTTACCGCTGCGGCCAAGATGCAGTCCTTTGACAATGAAGTCGGGCAGATCGAGCAGCGCATCAAGACTCTGCGAAAAGAGCACGCCAAGTATGTGAAGACCGTGGACGCCAACGTGGCGGAATACAAGAAGTGGAACTGGGAAACCTCGCGCCAGGCCAAGTCACTGGATGATGTTGTCAGGCATCTGAAAAAGGTCAATACCGCAACACACAACAACGCCGCAGCCACCAACACCCTATCGAAGGCACTCCAGAACACGAAGCAGGCGGTGGCTCAAAACATGCAAGCTTTGGTCAAACAATACATCGCCCTCACCCAGGGCGCCCGCGCGGCTTATGAATACAGCCTGCGCACCCAAGGCATGACCGAATCGGAAATCCAGGCCCAACTGGCGCTATGGGACACGGTGCATGCGCTGGAGGCCAAAAAGGCAGCGGAGGAAAAAGCCGCCAGGGCCGCGGCAAAACACGCCAGCATCAACACCGCCACAGCCAACGAATTCCAAAAAGTCTGGGAAAACGCCGTCAGTTCGGTGGACAACATCTTCCGCGACCTTTGGCGCGGGGCATTCAGTGGCGCCAAGGACTTCGGCCAGTCGCTCAAAGAGTGGTTCACCAATCTGCTCGCCGAGCTGGCCCATGCGGCGCTCACGCGCCCCATCGTGCTGAGCCTGGGCGCCAGTCTCGCCGCCGGGCCCGGTCAGGCGCTGGCCGGCGGCGCGACCGCGCCAGGCGGCGCCGGCAGTCTGCTCGGCAATCTCGGATCGGTGGTCGGCGGCGGCTCGATCCTCGCCGGCGTCGGCTCCTGGCTGGCCGGCACCGGCGTCGCAGCAGGCAGCGGGTTTCTGAGCGGTGTGGCCGGGGGATTGATCAATGCCGGCACGCTGGGCATTGGGGGGACGCTGAGCACCATCGGCGCGGGGCTCACCTCCGGCACCCTGGCCGGATTCGGCGCCGCGCTTGGAGCCGCTGCACCGTTCTTGCTGCCGCTGGCGCTGCTCGCAGGCGCCGGCTCGTTTCACGATAAAGAATCGCCGACCAAATTCCACCTCAGCGCCGAACAGACCTTCATGCAGAAGAGCGGTGCCGATCGCGCACCACTGGGCGCCATCTCCCTGTCGCCCTCGGGCAAATACGTCCGCGTGAATACCGCCTTCGGCGCCATGGGATTGGGCGTTCAGCACGCCGGCAAAGAGGGCCAGATGTCCAATGAAGACGCCCGGCGCCTGGCCCAAGAGACCGGGGCGCTGTTCCAGCGGTTTGCCGCCCTCGATGCCACCCTGGCCGATCTGATCGGCCCCGATGGCCTGGCGCGGGTGCAAACCGCCATGGGCGATTTCGCCAAGGATCTGGCCAGCGAAAAATTGGACCTCAAAGGGTGGTTGCAAGCCCGTTACGACACCGTGTTCGGCGCCGTGGGCGGTCAGATGGAGTCCATATACCGGGCCATGACCACGGTCTCCGCCGATGCCGACATGAGCGAGATCGTCGGTCAGGTCACCGCCTTTTTCTCCACCCTCGATACGTATCGCCATGCGTTCGCCGATTATGAAGAGCAGGTACGCCAGGCCGGCCTGACCCAGACCGAAGTGATGGCGGAATTCACCCGGGGGCTCTACGAGCAGATCGCCGCCTACGACGGTAGCATCGATGCCAACCGCCAGCTCACCGCAGGACTGCAACAGCGCTACCAGATGGAGCTCAAGTACCTGGCACAGATCGACGCCGCCCAGCGCTCGGTCACCGCCACGCTGGGCCAGTCCATCGAGGCCATCCGCTTGTCGCAGATGACCGACAAGCAACGCTACGACTATCAGAAACGCCAGGCCGAAGCCCTGGCGAGCGCGCTGGCCGATATGACGGATCCGGCGCGGATCACCGAAACGGTGAACGAGATCAACCGTCTCACCATGGCGGCCTGGAACAGCCTGGCCGATGCACAGAAGGCCCAGGTGGCCGGGGGCTTCGAGCAGTTCTTGAGTGCGGTGGAAGAGCGGGCCAACGCGCAGCTGGACAAGGCGCGCGAGAGCCTGCGCGCTGAGCACGATGCCTTGGTGCAGGCTTATACCGACATGGCGGCCGCCGCCCGAGATTTGGCCTCGGCGGTGGGCGCGACCCAGGCGGGCGATCAGGCGGTCGATGCCAGCAATGACGCCACCGCCATCATCAATTCGCTGGCGGTGAATACCGATACCCTGGTCACCGGCATGAATCAGGCCGCCGACCGGCATCAGGAC
>WGAD01000053.1 GCA_015489255.1 Anaerolineales bacterium
AGGATTTCTGCGCGGCTGGTGGGAGTGGTCATCAGTCGGAGCAGGGTGCCCAGGGCCTCCTCGTCGAGGATTGAGCGGGTGCTGGCGAAGACGGAGAACATCAGGAAGAAGATCGCCATCGAGGGCATGAAGTAATTGAGCGGGTTCGGGTTGCGCGCGGCGCCAACGGCGGTTTGGATCAGCTGGACGTGCTGCTGCTCGGCCTGTTGGCGGGCGGCAGCGGCGAGGGCCGGTCGCAATTGCTCGAGCTGGATGGGCGTTGCCCCCTGCTCTCGAGCCGCTGCGGCGGCCAGTTCCGCCCCGTGAGCGGCGCTGACGAACCCCAGGACAATGCGCTGAACGACGCTTTCCACCACCAGCGGCGACACGCTGGCCGCGGGATCGGTGAGAACCTCGACCGTCGGGTGAGGAATGCTCGCGCCGGAAAGTGCGGCGGTCATCCCTGCGGGCAGAAAAATGGCCGCGCGGACCTCGCCGCCCTCAACCAGTTGGCGGGCAGATGCTCGGCTGGCGGCAGTGCGCAAAGCGAAAAGCGGCTGTTCACCGGCGGCGGTGGGCACGGTGATGGCAGCCAGCACATCTAGAAACTCGTTCCCCAGTTGAGATTGATCCTCGTTGACGATGGCGACCGGAATGGCATAAATGGGCGAGCTGCCATCGTTTTGTCCGCTAAACGCCGCGCCCATGATCAGACCGATGACCAATGGGGTGAGCAGCATGTATAGCAGCCCCCGCGGGTCGCGGAAACGAGTCAGGGTGTCTTTCAGGGCGATGGTCAGGGCTTTCATGACGGCTCCTAATCGCGCAGGGCGCGGCCTGTCAGCTTCAAAAAGACGGCTTCCAGGTTCGGTTCGTGAATTTCAATGCGGCGGGTGTGCATCCCTTGTTGGTGGAGATAAGCGAGCAAGGGCGCCAGGCGGCGATCGCTTGCATCTACCTGCATGGTGAGCGTTTTGCCCTGGCTGCGGATGGCCTGCACGCCGGGCAGGGCGAGCAGGTCTTTTTCCAGCGCTTGCGGCTGCAAGGGGGCGGTTTCCAGGGTGAGCTGGATGCTCTCGTGTACGTCCACGGCGCGGATCAGGGCATCCATTTCGCCCTCGGCGATTAATTCGCCGTGATCGATGATGCCGATGCGGTGGCTGATTTCCTGCGCTTCCTCCATGTAGTGCGTGGTGTAGAGCAGCGCCAGCCCTTGTTGATTGAGTCTCTGGATGGTATCGAGAATGCGGCGGCGGCTCTGGGGATCGATGCCGACGGTGGGTTCATCCAGGAAGAGAATGCGGGGACGGTTGAGCAGGCCGACGGCGATGTTCAACCGCCGCTTCATGCCGCCGGAAAAGGTGCGCACTTTCTCCCGGGCGCGGTCTTGCAGGTCGGCCAGTTCCAGAGCTTCAGCCACGCGCAATTTGAGCGTCCGCCCGCGCAAGCCGAGCATGCGGCCCCAAAAGCGCAGGTTTTCCGTGGCGCTGAGGTCTTCGTAGAGGGCGATCTCCTGCGGCACGACGCCGATGATCTGGCGGACCTGGCGAGGCTGCCGCCGAATGGAAAAACCGCCGATGAGGGCATCGCCTTCGTCGGGCGCCAACAGGGTGGTGAGAACACCGATGGTAGTCGTCTTGCCGGCGCCGTTGGGGCCGAGCAGGCTGTAGATCTCGCCGGTATCGATGTGAAAACTAACGCCGCGCACGGCGTGGACATCGCCGAAGCGTTTGTGGAGCGTTTGAGCGGTAAGCAGCATGGTTTCCTCGCGGTTGCCTCCCGGCGGCCTTTCCGCTGGCGGGAAGCGATGATGATCGGATTATGCGCGCTGACGGTCACATTGTCCAGTGACTGCGGTCATGTTCTGGTCACCTGGCGGCAGCGGTCTGTCCCGAAAAACGGGCGCGGGAGCGGGCATGTTTTGCAGAAACCACGGCATCGGCAGGAAGGGGCCGTTGCCGCTCGCAGCGGCAAAGCCACCAGGAGAATGTGTTAAACTTAACCCTTACTCACCTTTCAAACGGTAAGGAAGTCCATGAGCGTAGATACCTTTCTGATTGTCGGCCTGGGCAACCCGGGACGAGAATACCGGGAAAACCGGCACAACATCGGCTTCCGGCTGATCGATCACCTGGCGGTGCGCCTGAACCTCGGGCTGACGCGCTATCATTGCCAGGCGCTGACGGGCGATGTCCGCCGCGGCGGAGTGAAGATCTTGCTGGCGAAGCCGCAAACCTTCATGAACCGCTCCGGTCTGGCCGTCGCCTGCCTGGTGCGGTTCTACAAGCTGCCGTTGTCTCACGTCCTGGTGGTGCACGACGATATGGACCTGCCCTTTGGCACGCTGCGCTTGCGTCCTGGGGGCGGTTCTGGCGGGCAAAAAGGCGTGCAAGACATCATCCAAAAACTGGGCAGCCGCGATTTTCCGCGCCTGCGTTTGGGCATTGGGCGCCCGCCCGGACGCATGGATCC
>WGAD01000054.1 GCA_015489255.1 Anaerolineales bacterium
CGTCAGATGTGTATAAGAGACAGAGCTGATGACGGAAATGGGCGTTAGCAGTGGGCAAGGCGGCGCTGAAGGCATGACGCCTCCCGAGGGCGTGGTGCCCGGACAGGGACGCGGGCCAGGCGGAGGGGGCGGCGGCGACCTGACGCCTGAACAAATCGCCACCGCCGAAGCCTTGCGGGCCGAGCGGACGGGCGCTTCCACGCAGCGCGTGCCAGGCCCTTTGCTGGATGCTTTTCTGGATTATTTATCTTCGGTGGCGGGAGAATAAACGCCGCAGAAAAAGGCCCCTGCCATGGCGGGGGCCTTTTTCTGCGGGATGTGTTGGGCGCGCTATCTTTGGCGTTGCCGGCGGGTGAATTGCCCCAGGAAGAAATCGACCAGGCGAGGGCAGTGGCTGTTAAGCCATAGCAGGGGGTGAAACCACCAGGGCAGGATGATCCGCCGCAGCCAGGGATGTTTGACCAGCCGCACTGCGGCGCGGGCCACGTGTTCGGCGCTCATGCTGAGCCAATCGGGCGCGGCGAGTTGCTCTTTGAAGGCCTCATTCCCTGTGTGGTGTCCAAATTCTGTGTGCGCCGGGCCAGGGTAGATGCCGGTAACGTGTACGCCAAAGGGAGCGGCTTCGCGGCGCAGGGCTTCGGTGAAGCCGCGCAGACCAAACTTGGTGGCCGCGTACACGCTGTATAGCGGGCTGGCGATCCAGCCGGCCACGGAAGACATGTTCAAAATGTGACCACTTCCCTGGGCGTACATATGCGGCAGCACGGCGCGCGCCATTTGGATTGCGCCGCGCAGATTGACATCAATTTGCTGATCGATGTCCTCGGCAGGAGCCAGCTCGTCGAGCCATTTCAAGCGCCCGAAACCGGCGTTGTTGAAAAGAACGTCGATCCGCCCCCAGGCGTCCAGCGTGGCCTTCACCAGCGCTTCTATGTCCTCCTGGCGGGTGACATCGCAGGCAATAGCCAGGGCCTTTCCGCCGTCGGCGCGGATTTCTTCTGCCAGATCTTCCAGTCGTTCCTTGCGGCGTGCCGAAAGCACCACCCGGCAGCCCTCGCGGGCGAAGAGACGGGCGGCAGCTGCGCCAAAGCCGGAGGAAGCGCCAGTAATCAGGACGACTTTTCCGTTCAATGAGGCCATCTTTCCTTCTCCTTGGCTAATTCTCTTCGGTTGAGGGGCGGGGCGGCGTCTCGGTTGCTTCTTTGCTCAAAGCGATCTCCAGCACCTCATCCATGTGGCGCACAGGACGCACCTGAACGCTCTTTTTTACAGCGGCAGGCAGGTCTTGCAGGTCTTTCTGGTTGCGCCAGGGGATGAGAACGGTGTGGATGTTGTGCCGGTAAGCAGCCAGGATCTTTTCACGCAAGCCGCCCACGGGCAGCACGCGGCCCCGCAGGGTAATTTCTCCGGTCATGGCAACATCGTGACGGACAGGGCGGGCGGTTAGCGCGCTGAGGACGGCGGTGCACAGGGTGATGCCGGCGCTGGGGCCGTCTTTGGGGATGGCCGTTTCGGGCAGGTGGATGTGGATGTCCATCCGGTCGAAGACTTCGAAGGGAATCTCGAAGACGGCGGCCCGGCTTTTGATGTAAGAGAGCGCCGCCTGGATGGATTCCTGCATCACCTCGCCCAGTTGGCCGGTCATCTGGACGTTGCCCTTGCCCTCATAGACAGCGACCTCAATGGGCATCACTTCGCCGCCGTTCTCCGTCCAGGCGAGGCCGGTTGCCATGCCGATCTGGTCTTCTTTTTCGGCTTCCAGGTCGTGGTGCAGAGGAGGCCCAAGCCATTTCTCCAGCATGGGCGCGGTGATTTGCCGGGGGTAGGCGGCCTCTTCGGCGCGGGCGCGGGCGATTTTACGGCACAATTTGCCGATGGTGCGTTCCAGGTTGCGCACGCCGGCTTCGTAGGTGTATTCGCGGATGACGCGTTTCAGCGCACCGTCGCTGATGTGGACGCCCAGGTCGGCGATCCCGTTTTGCGCCATCTGGCGCGGGATCAGGTGGCGGCGGGCGATCTCCAGCTTTTCTTCTTCGATATAACCGGAAAACTCAATCACCTCCATGCGGTCGAGCAGGGCGTCGGGGATGTTGTCCAGGGTGTTGGCGGTGGCAATAAACATGACCTGCGAAAGATCGAAGGCCAGCTCCAGGTAATGATCGCTGAAGGCGTTGTTTTGTTCCGGGTCCAAAACTTCCAGTAAGGCCGAGGCTGGGTCGCCGCGGAAATCGTGCCCCAGTTTGTCGATCTCGTCGAGCATGAAGAGAGGGTTGGCGGTGCCGGCGCGGCGGATGCTCTGGATGATGCGCCCGGGCATGGCGCCGATGTAGGTTCGGCGGTGCCCGCGGATTTCGGCTTCATCGCGCACGCCGCCAAGCGAAATGCGGGCAAATTTTCGCCCCAGCGCTTCGGCGATGGCCTTTCCGAGTGAGGTCTTGCCGGTGCCAGGCGGCCCAACGAAGCACAAAATGGGTTGCCGGTAGTCTTCTGGCTTGAGCGAGCGCACGGCAATGTATTCCAAAATGCGTTCTTTGGGCTTTTTCAGCCCATAGTGTGCCTTGTCTAGCAC
>WGAD01000055.1 GCA_015489255.1 Anaerolineales bacterium
ATCATCCCCGAAGGCGGCCACAACCTGACCGCCCTGGAAATGGTCATCGCCCGCATTGAACGCCTGCTGCACGAACAGGAAAACTGAGCCGAAAGGAGCTCCCATGCCCCGCAAACAATGGTCTGCCCCTCCCGAAATGCAAATTGACCCCTCCCGCAGCTACACCGCTACCTTACACACCGAAAAGGGCGACATCACCCTGCGCCTCTTCGCCGACAAAGCCCCGCGCACGGTCAACAACTTCGTCTTTTTGGCGCGTGAAGGCTTTTACGATGACACCATCTTCCACCGGGTGATCGATAACTTCATGGCCCAAGGCGGCGACCCCACCGGCAGTGGGCGCGGCGGCCCGGGCTACCGCTTCGCCGATGAATTTCACCCCGACCTGAAGCACGACCGCCCGGGCATCCTCTCGATGGCTAACGCTGGCCCCAACACCAACGGCTCGCAATTCTTCATTACCCACGTCCCCACCCCCTGGCTGGACGGCAAACACAGCGTCTTCGGCGAAGTCATCGCCGGGATGGATGTCTTGCTCTCCATTCCCGCGCGCGACCCGATGCGCCCGCAATCGCCGGGAGTCAAAATCTTGCGCGTGACCATCAGCGAAAGCTAATGGTCTCCCGTCGCCAGACGCTTTTGCGCCTCAGCGGCTTGCTCTTCATCCTCGGCATTAGCGCGCTCATCTACAGTTTGAGCGATGAAACTTCCCACCTGCTGGTTTACGGTTATCCGGGCATCTTTCTACTGGCCCTGCTGACCAACGCCACCGTCATCCTGCCCGTTCCCGGGCTGGCGATCGTCCTGGCAATGACCAGCGTCCTGCCGCCCTTTGGCGTTGCACTGGCCGCGGCCAGCGGAGCCGCGCTCGGCGAACTGTCCGGTTACCTCGGCGGCTTGAGCGGCCAGGCCATCATATCCAATAGCAAACAATACCGCCGCATCGCGCCCTACATCCGGCGTTATGGCGCTTTGGCTGTTTTCCTGTTGGCCTCCATCCCCAACCCCTTCTTCGACCTGGCCGGCATCGCCGCCGGGATCGCTCGTATGCCCGTGTGGCGTTTCCTGCTCGCCTGCTGGGCCGGGCAAATGGTCAAAATGCTCACGCTGGCCTACGCCGGAGCCGCTTCCTGGCGCTGGCTTTTGCATTGATCCCTGTTTTCCTGAGTGAGGAGAAGCGCATGGCCTTCAAAAAACTGGACGCCTGGCTGGAAACCCACCTGGATGAAAGCCTGGAAGAGTTGAGCCGGCTGGTCAACCAGCCCAGCATCGCCGCCCAGGGGCTGGGCCTGGAAGCCTGCGCCGAAATGGTGCAAGAGATGTTCGTTCGCCGTGGCTTCCAGGCAGAGATCCTGCCCACGGCGGGCGCGCCGATCGTCGTCGCCGAGCGCCGCGGGCGCAGCGACCGACGGCTGTTATTCTACAACCATTACGATGTCCAGCCCCCCGACCCCCTCGATCTGTGGACATCTCCCCCTTTCACCGCCACCCGTCGCGAGGGCAAACTGTATGGGCGCGGCGTCAGCGACGACAAAGGGCACCTCACCGCCCGGCTCTTCGCCCTGGACGCCTGGCTGGCGACCAGCGGCGAACTGCCCTGCACGGTCAAATTCATCGTCGAAGGCGAAGAAGAGATCGCCAGTCCCAACCTGCCCCCCTTCGTCCGCCAGCACAAAGAGCGTTTGCAAGCCGATGCCTGCATCTGGGAATTTGGCGGCATCGACCAGCGCGGCGTCCCCATGCAATACCTGGGGCTGCGCGGCATCTGCTATGTGGAGCTTTCTGTAGAAACCGCCAACACCGATTTGCATTCCGGGCTGGGCGGCTCCATCATGCCCAACGCGGCCTGGCGGCTGACCTGGGCGCTCGCCAGCCTGAAAGGCCCCGACGAACGCATCCGCATCCCCGGTTTCTATGAACATGTCCGCCCGCCCAGCGAGCGCGACCGTCAACTCCTCGCCCAACTGCCCGATCCGGCGGAAGAATATCGCCAGCGCTTCGGGATCTCCGGCTTTCTCAAGGGGCTGCAAGGCGGCCTGGAACTGCGCCTGGCCGAGGTCTTTGAACCCACCTGCACCATCTGCGGGCTGACCAGCGGCTATCAGGGCGCCGGCAGCAAGACGGTTCAACCGGCCCGCGCAACAGCCAAAGTAGATTTCCGCCTGGTGCCCGACCAGGAGCCGGAGGACATTCTGCGCAAGCTGCGCGCCCATCTGGACGCCAACGGCTTTGCCGATGTGCAAATCTGCTACCTGGGCGGTGAATCGCCGGCCCGCACGGACCCCGATCACCCCTTCATCGACCTGGTGTGCGAAACTGCCCGCGAGGTATACGGCCAGCCGATGCAGCGCGTACCGCTGGTTGGCGGTTCTGGCCCCAACGCCCCCTTCATTCACGACCTCGGCTTGCCGGTGGCGACCGCCGGGTTAGGCTACCCCGACACCCGTGCCCACGCCCCCGATGAAAACATCCGCCTGGACCTCTACCTCCAGCACGCCCGCCACATGGCGCGTTTGCTGGGCGCCTTCGCCAAAGCATGAACCTGCGACGTTCTCGTCTGCTCCCCGCTCGCCATGATCTGACCACGCAAGTCATCTTGCTGTATGCCTTGTTGGTGGTCCCGCTGATGATTGCCCTGGTCATTTTCAGCACCACCATCAGCAACCGCGTTCAGAGCGACGTGCAGGCCACCGATCTGGCGTTGGCCAATGCTGTGGCCTCGGAGACAAACACCGCCATTTCCGACATGCTGCAAATGGTGGAAAACCTGGCGCGTTACGATGCCGTCCGGCGCGCCGACCCGCTGGAAATGCGCCCTCTCTTCGAAACCGTCTCCAGCGCCCGCCCCAGCATCAACCTCATCTACCGCCTGGACGCCCAGGGGGTAATGGTTTATCACTTCCCCGTGGGCATTGCGCCCACCATCGGCCAAAACTTTGCCTTCCGCGAATACTTCCAGCGCGCCCGGGAGACGCACTACCCGCTGGTTTCGCTGGGGCGCATTTCCCCCACCACCGGCGAACCCGTCGCCACGGCGCTGATGCCCATCTGGACGGCGGAAAATGAATTCGACGGCGTGGTGGCCGTCAACATGCGTTTGACCGATCTCAGCCAAACCATCACCAGCATCGCCGAAAAATACGACCCACAAAGCGGGTTCGAGATCATGATCCTGGACGCCCGCGGCCAGATCATCGCCCACCCGAACCCGTCCTTCCTTCTCCGTACAGCCCAAGAAGTCCTGCCAGCAGTCTATCAACCCGTTTTGCACGGCAAGAGCGGGAGCGAGATCGCCTTCAGCCTGAACAACACGCGCCGACTATACACCTACGCCCCCATCAACCGCGCCGGTTGGGGGGTTATCATCAGCCGCCCCACCAGCGTAGCCTTCACCACGGCGATCATCATCCGCCGTATTTCGCTGGCTTCCATTATCACCTTTCTCCTCGTTGGCGTTCTTTTCTGGGTTTTCCTCAATCGGCGTGTCATTCGCCCGCTGGAAAAGCTGGCCGAGGCCAGCAACCTGATTGGCACGGAAGAAAATCTACCCCCGGAAGACGTTGCCAGTTTGCAAAAACACGCTCGCTACAACGATCAGGTCGGGCAGCTCATCAAAAGTCTGTTGCGGGCAGAAACCGCGCTCTCCGCCCGAGTGCGCGAACAAACGATGCTGCTGGAAACCTCCACCATCGTGATTTCCACGCTGGACCTGGACACGGTCCTCGATCGCATTCTGGAGCAGGTACAGCGGCTGCTCAATGTGAAGATGTGCGCCCTGGTAGCCCGCGAGGAAAACAGTGATCGTTTCCGCATTCGCGCCAGTCGCGGGCTATCAGCCCGCTTCAGCCAGCAGCTGGTCATTTCGCCCAACGAGCCAGATTCGCCCACCATGCGGGCTATCCGCACGCGGCAGCCCATCCAGATCAGCGATACGGAGACCGATCCCAGCTTCGTCTTGCGGCGCCCGCGGGCGCGCGCCGAGGGCTTCCGCTCCATGCTGGTCGTTCCCTTGAACACCAAACACACGCCACCCTCGGCCTTGCTTGTCTTCCGTCCCGAGCCGCACATCTTCACCCCCAGCGAAATCCGCCTCCTATCCAGCTTTGCCAACCAGGCCGCCATGGCGCTGGAAAACGCCGCCCTCTACGCCCGCAGCGACGCCCGCTTGCAAGAACAAACGCGCCGCCTGGAGGCCCTCGCCAGCTCCCTCAAGGATGGCCTGATCCTCAGCGACTGGCGCGGCGAGGTGGTATACGCCAACCGCCGCACGCTCGAGCTGGCCGACCTGAAGCCGGAAGACATGGCGGGCATTTCGGTAGACGCCATCCTGACCCGTATCATTCAAAAAAGCCCCGATCCCGGCCAAACGCGCCAGCGCATCAGCGAGGCCCTCAAACGGTACACCAAACGCACCACCGAATTCCCCATTCAGCTGAACGACCGCCTGATTTACCTTTCTCTGCAAGTCTTCGATGTCACCGATCGCCACGGCGTCCCCATCGGTCAGGGGCAATTGCTGCGCGACATCACCCCAGAGCGGGAGGTCGATCGCATGAAATCGAACCTGATTTCCACCGTCTCTCACGAGCTGCGCACGCCGCTGGCAGCCATTAAAGGGTATGCCAGCACCCTGCTGGCGGAAGATGTCGTCTGGGATGAAAAATCGCAGCGCGAGTTTTTGCGCATCATCTCCGATGAGGCCGACCGCCTCAGCCAGCTGGTGACAAACCTGCTAGACCTTTCTCGCCTGGAGGCCGGCCGCCTGCGGCTGCAAAAGCAGGCCGTAGACGTGCGCCAACTGATCCGCCAGGCCTTCCAAAACGCCAGCAAAGAGCCGGAGACCTCGCTGGAAATCGATATAGACCCCAACCTGCCCGCGGTGTACGCCGATCCGCTACGATTGGAGACCATCTTGCGCAACCTGATCGAAAACGGCGCCAAATACGCCGGCCCCCTGGCGCACATTACCGTGCGCGTCAAACACACCCGGCGGCGCATTCTCTTCCGGGTGGAAGACAACGGCCCCGGCATCCCGCCGGAGGAAATGCCCCACATCTTCAAGCATTTTTACCGCATTGAAGGCCACCAGACCATGCGCGGCACAGGATTGGGGCTGGCGATTTGCGAGGGGCTGGTACGTGCCCACAACGGTGAAATATGGGTCGAACCCCTGGAAAACGGCACTTGTTTTGCCTTCACCCTGCCGCTGCTGGAGGAAACCGCATGAGCACACATTCCGCCACCATCCTGGTTGTGGACGACGAAAAATCGATCCTGAACTTCATTCGCAAGAACCTGGAAGTCCGCAACTACCAGGTTCTCACTGCGCACAACGGCCTCGATGCGCTTGCCATCTTCCGCACCCACGCCATTGACCTCATCATCCTGGACATCATGATGCCGCACATGGACGGCCTGGAGGTCCTGCGGCGCATCCGCCAGAAATCGCTGGTGCCCGTCATCATCCTCAGCGCCCTGGACGATGAAATTGAAAAGGTGCAAGCCTTCGACATCGGCGCCGATGATTACCTGACCAAACCTTTCGGCGTTGGCGAATTGTTGGGGCGGGTCAAAGCCGTGCTGCGCCGCAGTCAGTGGAGCGAACTGGACCTGACCACCGTCCCCGAGGAAACGCTGCAAGTTGGCCCCTTCCGCGCCGATATCGCCCGCCATACGATCTGGATGCGCGATCAAAAAATTGAACTGACGCCCACCGAATTCCGGCTGCTGGTCTATCTGATGCGCAACGCCGGCAAAGTGCTGCCTCATCAAACCATCTTGAAGGCCGTTTGGGGGCCGGAATACGGCAAAGAATCGGAATATCTGCGGGTGTACATCGGACGTCTGCGCCAAAAACTGGAAGATAACCCTTTGCAACCCCGCTATCTGCTGACAGAACGCGGCGTTGGCTACCGGCTCAACGTTTCCTGACCAGCGCAACCGCCTGCGGGCGGTTGTTTTTTAACCCAAGTTGCGGATTAGCAACAGGTATCCATTGTGTCATTGCAAGCGACCGCAAGGAGCGAAGCAAGCCCCTGTATGACGATGTGGGAGATGGCTTCAGGCGCGATGCGCCCTCGCCATGACACCCATCCTCCTTA
>WGAD01000056.1 GCA_015489255.1 Anaerolineales bacterium
CAAACAAGGCCAGCAAAAAGATCGGGTTGCTCCAGTAGAGCACGGGCGATTGCCCGCCGATGGTCAGCGGAGAAAGCACCAGGAAGAACGTCAACGCTCCGTTGATCAATGCCAGGCGCTGCCGATCGTCCCAGGCGACAAACTCCCCGCTCCAGCGGCGCGCCAGCCAGAACGCCAGCGCGTCCACTGCCAGCGTGAAGAAAAACGCCGCCCACGGGCCATAGGCCCCGCCATCGGCCCCTGTATAAAGGGCAATGTGGTGAAACAGCAGCCCGAAAAAGCCCAAAGCGAAAAAGCGCCGCGGCGGGGCCGCCGCACGGCCTTCCGGCCCTGGCGGAGGGTTGGGGGCGCGCCGCGCCAAGGCCAACAGCCCGCCGATGACCAGCCAGGAGATCAGCAGCCAGCCGCCGGGGGCATCGTAAGGTGAAAGCAGCTTCCCCAATGGCAGGGTCAACAACAACAGCAGCCACAACAAACGCCAATTCCTGCGCCGAGACACCCAGGCGCGGGTGCGGGCGTGGGGGTAGAGAATCTCTACAAAAGTCACGCTGGCAGCGATGCTGATCGTCGCGTGGAAAACCGTCAAATGATAGGCCCACAGCCAGTTGACACCCAGCGCCCGGCCGTAGGTTCCCAGCGCTCCCAAATCTATCCACTGCGGGTCGAAGAAAGAGCGCACCATCAGACCTTCTTCAAAGACCCCGTAGGCCGCGCCCAGCAACAGCAGGCTGCGCCAGCCTCCGTGCCAGCGCACGCGCAATTCCCGCGCCAAGATAGCGCCCGAGCCATAGAGCATGGCCAGCGTGAAGAACGTCAGCGGTTGTAAAAATTCATTCAGCGGAGAGGAGCCGGAAAAAAGCTCGCCGAAGATCGGCGCTATTACAAACAGGGTCAACGCGGGTCGCTCTCGTATCCAGCCTCGCATGGCATAACCTCTTCCTTTTCTCGTGCCCAAATGGCCTATAATTTATCTTGATGATGTTGCTTTCTTGCACAGGAGACCAACGATGCAAATTCAAATGAACCCTGGCGAGCGCCTGATGTTTCGGGCGCCCATCTCTCTCGTGGCTGGAAAAACCGTTAACCAGGTCGGCGTCTGCTACCTGACCGATCAGCGTTTGATTATTCACTCCGAGGGGATGCTCTCTGGTCTGCTTGCCGGCATTTCCGTTCTGGCGCGCACAGCCTTGAAAAAAGGGCGCGAACAGCGCGGCAAAGTGCAAGAAATTCCCTTGCGCCAGCTGAGCAAAATTCAAATGCAAAAATACGGCCTGAACCAGACGGTAAACCTGCCGCTCATGGACGGTTCGCAGCTGCGCATCGTCTTCGATCACAAGACTCGCCGCCGTTTTTTGCAATTTCTGGATGAAGCCCTGCGCGCCCAGGGGCTGGAGCGGGTTCCCGCGGGAGAAAACGCCTGGCGGGTGCGCCCGCGCATGGGCGGATGACCGCGCCTCTCTCATGCTCGCGCCGCCCGTTGCCAGGCCCACACGCCAAAGCCAATGCCTCCCAACCAGGTAGTGATAATGATGAACGCCGCCACTCCGCCCAACCACACCCGCGCCAGCGGCAAGGCAAGGACAAAGAAAACGCCTGCGCCCAGCAAGGGGCGTGGCGACGGGAAGCCCGTCTCTTCGGAGTTGGGGGGCGGCATCTGGCGGCTGCGCCGCAGCGCGCGCACGAAAAGCGCTATCGCCACCCCATACAGGCCCCAAATGATCGCCTGCCCTGGCCAAAACGGCGGAATGCGCTCCGGGTTGACCAAAAAGATATGAGAAAGATACCACATCCCCAACCATCCAGCCAGGATAGCGAGCGTCCGCCTGGTTTGTGGCAATAAATCGGGCAAAGCGTAGTTGCGTCCACGGGTCATTTTCTGCCAGCGTAGCGTTAACACAGCCAGCACAGAAACCGACGCCACCCCGGAAAGAAAAGAAACTTGCGGCCCCGGTGAGTTAACCGATTGGTACGCCGCGCCAAAGGCGGCCAAAGCCAGCCAACCGCGCCATGTCTCGTAAAATTGCCGCACGCGCGGCGGCAAGGCCAACAAAACCTGATGCGAAGTCGTCAGCAGCCCTTCTGTCAGCACAAGCGGTGTGATGAATGAAAGCCAGGTGTGCCACCACAAGAGGACAAAGACTTCAAAGATGGCCACATCGGCCAGTGTGAGCCAGGCCTCCCAGGCTGGACGCCACAGCATCTTGGTGATGTAGGCTTCGTATAGGCCAAAAAGAGCGCCGGCAAAAACGAGCGCGGCAAAGGTTGGCCGTCGCCCGTAACGGTAGATCAGGGTCAGCAACAAGAGGGTGTGCAGGCCGTAGAGGGGCACCACCACCAGCAACCCCCAGAGATCGAAAAAAGGGAACAAGGTGGAGCCGGAAAAGACCTCCGCAAAGAACGCACTGTAAGCGGCCAGGAGAACCCAGAAGAAAACCTTGTGTTTGCGTGGAGGGGTGTTCACGCCTCATCCTTTTCTGTGCGTGCCAGCACCTCGGCCAGGTGAACCACATGCTGGCGGTGTTGGCGGCGGTGCAAACCGCCGGCGATGTGCATCCGGCAGCCGGTATCGGCGGTCACCACCGTCTCCGCGCCGCTGGCATTCACGTTATCCAGTTTGCGCAGCAGCATCTCGCGGGAGATCTCTGGCATCTCAACGGAAAAAATGCCGCCAAAGCCACAACATTCCTCCGCCTGCGGCAGAGGCAAAAGCGTTGCGCCGCGAACGTGCTCCAGCAGCAGCCGCGGCTGCCGATCGATGCCCAATCCGCGCAACAGGTGGCAAGAGGGGTGATATGTCAGCCGACCAGGCCAAAACGCGCCCACGTCCACCACGCCGAGCACGTCCACCAGGTACTCGCTAAATTCATAGACCCGTTCTCCCAGCGCCGCAGCGCGCTGATGCCACGGGTCGCCCTCTGGAAAGAGTTCCAGATAACCATGCCGCAGCATGTGCACACAAGAGCCGGAAGGCGCCACGACATCCCCGGACACACGCTCAAAGGTGCGGATGAGTTGCTGGGCCAGCGGGCGGGCTTCCTCCCACAAACCCGCGTTGAAGGCCGGCTGGCCGCAACAGGTCTGTGGTTGCGGGAAGTCAACGCGATAGCCCAAACGGTTGAAGACTTTCACCAGAGCGTGCCCCGTTTGCGGAAAGAAGGTATCGACCAGGCAGGTGACAAACAGATTGACCACAGGCATGGGTTTATCTTACGCCAAAACCCGGTTCTTGCAAAGCAATAATTCACCCGATGAACAAACGGGGCCGGTTTCCTCCCGATTGCGGCCTCAAGGCCTCTGTTTCGCCCGTAGATTGTCAACTCCTTGAACTTATCTCTCCTGCCCTTATGGTATGATAGCGGCGACAGCCAAGCGTGAGACCTTCGAAAAACAACAGGAGCGCCTGTGTTCAGAACCCAGATACCCAAACACTTTGATGTACCCCGCCGCCTGGAACGGCTGGCTGAATTGCCTTACAATCTCTGGTGGACCTGGAACGCTGCTGCCTGGCGGCTGTATCGCGACATCAACGCCGAATTGTGGGAGCGTGTGAACCACAACCCCCTGGTCTTCCTGCGCGAGATCGGGCGTGCTGAGCTGAACGCAGCCGCCCAAAATTCGCATTACCTGGAACGTTACGATGCTGTGCTGGCGCGCTTCGACGCTTACATGCAAGAAAAGCAAACCTGGTTCCGCCGCCGTTACCCTCAGGCCGAGGCGCAGCGCATCGCTTATTTCTCCATGGAATACGGCCTGCATGAGATCTTGCCCATTTATTCCGGCGGGTTGGGCGTGCTTTCTGGCGACCACCTGAAAGAAGCCAGCGACATGGGGCTGCCGCTGGTGGGCGTTGGTTTCCTTTACATGGAGGGGTATTTCAGCCAGCGAATCAGCGAAGACGGCTGGCAAGAAGCGCTCAACAACCCTTTGCGCTTCGAAGACTTGCCCGTTTTACCCGTGCTGGCGGAAAACGGCCGCCCGCTCACCGTGACCGTCCCCCTGCCGGAACGCGATGTCGCCGTCCGCATTTGGGAATTGCGCGTTGGCCGCGTTCCCCTCTATTTGCTGGATTCCAACATCCCGGACAACCATCCGGACGATCGCCAGTTGACCGCCCGCCTGTATTGGAGTGACCTCAACCTGCGGGTGATGCAAGAGGTGGTGCTGGGCGTGGGTGGCGTCCGTGCGTTGCGCGCGCTGAACTGTCGCCCCACAGTCTGGCACATGAACGAGGGGCATTCCGCCTTCCTGACCCTGGAACGGATCCGGGAATTAACCGTTGAAGGCCTCGATTTTGAGCAGGCGGCGGCCCGCACCCGTGGCAGCAACGTCTTCACCACCCATACCCCCGTCCCCGCGGGCAACGATGAGTTTCCTCTCTGGCTGGTGGACAAATACCTGGCCCGCTTGTGGCCAGAGCTTGGGCTTTCGCGCGATCAATTCGTGAACTTGGCGCGCCACCGCCAGGCCTGGGGCGATGCCTTCAGTATGCCCATCCTGGCGCTGCGCTTCTCCGCCGGGCGCAACGGCGTCTCCGAGCTGCACGGGCGGGTCGCCCGGCGCATGTGGCGCCATCTCTGGCCCGACCGGCCAGTGGAAGAAGTGCCGATCACCCATGTGACCAACGGTGTGCATACCGATTTCTGGATGGCGCGCCGGCTCAAAGCATTGCTGGAAGAATACGTTGGCGCCGACTGGCGCGCCCACCTGGCCGACCAGGAATACTGGGAGCGGGTGAACCGCATCCCCGACCAGGCTTTGTGGGAGGTACACCAGCATCTGAAGCGCAAGCTGGTCTTCTACTTGCGCGAACGCGCCCGCTGGCGCTGGATTCAAGGCGGATTCCATCCGGTGCAGGTGGTGGCCTCGGGCGCCCTTCTCGACCCTTACGCCCTGACCATCGGCTTTGCCCGTCGCTTTGCCACCTACAAACGCGCCCATTTGATCCTGAGCGACGTCGACCGCCTGCTTCGCATCCTCAACCGCGCCAACCGCCCCGTTCAGATCATCTTTGCCGGCAAAGCTCACCCGGCCGATGAACCCGGCAAACACCTCATTCAAGAGGTCTATCGGATCGTGAAAAAAGCCGAAAACGGCGGGCGCCTCGTCTTCCTGGAAGATTACGACATCAACCTGGCCCGCTACCTGGTGCAGGGCGTGGATGTTTGGCTCAACACGCCACGACGCCCCAACGAGGCCTCCGGTACCTCTGGCATGAAAGCCGCCATCAATGGCGCGCTCAATTTCTCAGTGCTCGATGGCTGGTGGCGCGAAGCCTTCAACGGCAAAAACGGCTGGGCCATCGGCGAAGACCGCGACCCCGGCCCCGACAACGCAGCCCAAGACCGCGCCGACGCCGAAAGCCTCTACCGCACCCTGGAAAACGCTATCATCCCGCTCTATTACGAAGACCGCGGGCCGGACGATCTGCCCCATGAGTGGATTGAACGCATGAAGGAGGCCTTGCGCACGGTCACCCCGCAATTTAGCACGCGGCGGATGCTCAGCGAGTATATGGAGCGGCTCTATTACCCCGCCATGCAAAACGCTGCGGAGGATTGAAGGATGGAAACCTTTTTGCAAACCCACGTCTTTTGGGGCGCCATCATCATCTTCCTGGTGCGCGTGCTCAACATTGCCCTGGATACCTTGCGCGTGCTCTTTGTGATGCGCGGCCAACGGATGCTGGCCTGGCTGATCGGGTTCATTGTTTCGCTGCTCTACGTCTTGCTGCTGACCTCGGTGCTCACCAACCTGAGCCAGACCGCTTATGTGCTGGCCTATGCCGCCGGTTTTGCCACCGGCAGCGTGGCCGGTATGTGGCTGGAGGAGAAAATGGCGCTGGGTTTCAAGGTGGTGCAAATCATCAGCCCGGGAAACGGCACTATCCTGGCGACGATGCTGCGGGAAAAAGGCTTCGGCGTCACCGAGATCCCCGCCCGTGGACGCGACGGCGCTGTCACCATGTTGAACGTCGGCGCGCGGCGGCGCGATGCCGCCACCGTCCAGCAGCTGGTGCGCGAGGTGGACCCCAACGCTTTCATCACCGAGGAGGACGTGCGTCCCATACGGCGCGGCGTCTGGCGCAAGTAAAGACACCCCCCAGGCACAAAAATCCCCTGCCCTCGGCGGCAGGGGATTTTTTGCCGTTTATTTGGCGTAATCGACCGCCCGCATTTCGCGGATCACAGTCACCTGAATTTGGCCCGGGTATTGCATGGTTTCTTCGATCTTCTTGGCGATATCGCGCGCCAGGCGCCTGGCTTCCAGGTCGTCGATCTCTTGCGGCTTGACGATGATGCGCACCTCGCGCCCGGCCTGGATGGCAAAGGCCTCCTGCACCCCTTTGAACGACATGGAGAGTTCTTCCAGCGCCTTGATGCGCTTGATGTAGGCTTCCAGGTCTTCGCGGCGGGCGCCGGGGCGGGCGCCGGAAATGGCATCTGCGGCCTCGGCGATGATCGCCTCTACTGTCTCTTGTTCCACTTCGTGGTGGTGTGAGGCAATGGCATTCACCACAACCGGATGCACCCCGTAGCGGCGGCAAAATTCCGCGCCCAGGGCGGCATGCGTGCCCTCCTGGTTGTGATCCATGGCTTTGCCGATGTCATGCAAGAAGCCTGCCTGCTTGGATAATTCCACATCGGCGCCCAGTTCCGCCGCCAGGATCGCTGCCAATTTGGAAACTTCTACGGCGTGGGCCAACTGGTTCTGGCCGTAAGAGGTGCGGAATTTCAACCGCCCCATCATGCGCAACACTTCGGGGTGCAGGCCAGAAATGCCAGCCTCGTAGGCGGCCTCTTCGCCGGCTTCGATGATGATCTTGTTGACGGCTTCGGTCTCTTCTTTGATGATCTTTTCGATGCGGCTCGGGTGGATGCGCCCATCCAGCACCAGGCGGGTGAGAGCGCGGCGGCCAATTTCCCGCCGCACGGAATCGAAGCAGGAGACCGTCACAGCTTCCGGCGTATCATCCACGATGATGTCTACCCCGGAAGCCTGCTCAAAAGCGCGGATGTTGCGCCCGTTGCGCCCGACGATGCGGCCTTTCATCTCTTCGTTGGGGATCGGCACAACGGAGGTCGTCACCTCGGCCACATGGTCGGAAGCTACCCGTTGAATCGCCTCGGCGATCAGTTTGCGGGCGCGTTTTTCGCCCTCCATTTGGGCTTCTGCCTCGATCTGGCGCACAATGCGTGCCATATCGGCGCGGGCTTCCTTTTCCACCTCTTTGAGCAACACTTCGCGCGCCTCGTCGGTGGTCATCTGGGCGATCTCTTGCAGGCGGGCAACCTGTTGTTCGTACAGGCGGTTGATCTCGTTGGCGCGTTTGTCTATCTGACTTTGGCGTTTGTTCAGGGCCTGTTCGCGGCGTTCCAGGCGCGAAGTACGCACGTCCAGTTCGTGGCGGCGGCGCTGCAAGATCTTGTCTTCCTCGCGCAGGCTGCGGCGGCGGTCTTCAATTTCGGCTTCCGCTTTTTGCACGATCTCTAGCGCGTTATCGCGCGCCTGAATTTCGATCATGCGGGCCTGCTCCATCGCTCCCTGGACGATGGCATCGGCTTTTTCCTGCATCCGCTCACGGCGCACCTTTTCCTGGTACTGGCGGATGAAATAACCAACGATGGCCCCCAACAGCAGGGCAAAGATCAATAACAAAATGGTTTGCGGGTTCATAGGTCCATATCCTCTTCGGTGTCGGTGCCAGACGGGTGCAAGTCATCCCACAGACGGCGGACCACAGGGGCAGCGATGTGATAGTCGAACCCGCGGCGGGCCAGGAAAGCGGTCAATTTGCGGCGGAAATCCGGCCACGGGAGTTCGGCATAACGTCGCGCTCGCTTGCGCGCGGCCTGCCAGGCCAGGTCTTCATCGGGGAGGTTGGTCTCCAAAACCTGCGCGATGATCTCGGGCTGCACGCCTTTGCGTTGCAGCTCCACGGCCAGGGCGCGTCGCCCACGCGGGCGAAAGGTGTTGCGATTTTCCACCCAGGCCTGGGCA
>WGAD01000057.1 GCA_015489255.1 Anaerolineales bacterium
ATTCCACCACCGAGGGCTACCTGCCGCTGCGAAAGGTGATCGCCGAATGGTCCAGCCGTTACGGCATCCATGTGGAGCCGGAGAACATCATGATCACCTCAGGCTCGCAACAGGCGCTGGATTTGATCGGCCGTCTGTTCATCAACCGTGGCGATTATATTGTGGTCGAATCGCCCACTTACCTGGGGGCGTTGCAAGCCTGGAACGCTTACGGCGCCCAATACATTTCCGTGCCGGTGGATGAGCAGGGGATGATTCCCGAGGAATTGGAAAAAGCGCTCAAACTCGGCCCCAAGTTTATCTATGTTTTGCCCAATTTCCAAAACCCCAGCGGGGCAACGCTCTCGCTCGAACGCCGCCGCCAGGTGGTGGAACTGGCCGCCCGCTATGGCGTGCCAATTGTGGAAGACGACCCCTACGGCAAGCTGCGCTATGAGGGCGAACACATCCCTCCCGTTCTGGTGATGGACAACCGCTTGCAGGCCCAGGGAGGGGAGCAGTACCAGGGTAACGTCATCTACCTGAGCACCTTTTCCAAGATCCTCGCCCCTGGCCTGCGGCTGGCCTGGGCCATTGCCCCCCGCGAGGTAATTCGCAAACTGGTACAGGCCAAACAGGGCGCCGATTTGCACACCGCCACCTTCAACCAGTATGTGGCCTATGAGATCAGCCGCCAGGGTTTCATCGATGAACATGTGCGCTTCATCCGCCGGGTGTATAAAGAACGCCGCGATACCATGCTGGCCGCGATGGAAGAATTTTTCCCGCCCGAGGTGCGCTGGATGCGCCCGGAAGGCGGCATGTTCCTCTGGGCGGTGACGCCAGAATACATCGATACGCAAGCGCTCTTCGAAAAAGCGATTGAAAAAAAGGTGGCTTACGTCCCGGGCACGGCTTTCCATGCCAACGGCGGCGGGCACAACACCATGCGCATCAATTATTCTTTCTCCACGCCGGAAACCATCCACGAGGGCATCCGCCGCTTGGGCGAGGTGCTGAAAGAAGCGGTCGTTTCTCGCGGCGGTTGACCCTCCGGGTTGACTCCCAGGGCCCGCCGGCACGGCGGGCCTTTTTGCCTGCCGCGCCGGCGCAAAAACTAGAACGTTTTTTCAATTTGCGGGGTATAATGAGCCTGTCCCTCGTGGGCGCCGCGCCGCGGCGCGTTGTCCGCATCCGTTTTCGGGAGGCAGAATGCAACCACAAAACCCAGCTATCGGCTATGTCATCGGCGGCAGCCTGAAGGCCGGTTTGCGCGCCCGTCTCACTGTGCCCTCACAAGAAGTGCAAGAGGGGGCTTTCGTTGTCATTACCGAGGCGGGCTGGAAGTTCTACGGCCTGGTCACCGACCTGGAATTGGGGGCGACCGATCCGCGTTTTGCCAGCGAACAGGCCGCCGGGCGGCTGCGGCCGGCCCTGGCCCAGGCGCTGCGCCGTCAGACCCTGTACACCGATATCGCCATCCTACCCCAGTTGATGCAAGACATCGGCCCCGAGGAGGGGACGCCGGCCTACCGCCAATGGCGACAGGAACACCCCGAAGACCCGCGTCCGCAACCGATCAAAACCGTGCCGCCTCATCACGCCCCCGTCCGCCTGGCGACCGGGGTGGATGTGGAGGCCATCTTCCGCGGCGATTTCATCATCGGCTACACCCGCGAGCAGGGGCATCCCATCAAACTGGACCTGCGCCATTTCGTTCAGCGTTCGGCAGGCATCTTCGGGGCCACCGGCACGGGCAAATCGTTCCTCACCCGCATTTTACTGGCCGGCCTCATTCGGCACGATGAGGCCTCCGTGCTGGTGCTGGATATGCACAACGAATACGGGCTGGATGATGTGGCCTCCGATACGAAGCAAAAAGTGCGTGGGCTAAAGACTTGCTTCGGCAGCCGGGTGCAGGTCGTTGGCCTGGGGCCGGGGACTTCCATCCGCGAGCAGCAGCCCGATTTCCACCTGGTGATTCCGGCGAGCAGCATTCGACCGGAAGACATCCTCATGCTGCGTCGCGAACTCAACCTGACGGATACCGCCGGCACCGTGCTGGCCGCCCTGTGGCGCGATTTCAACGCCCAATGGTTCACCCGCTTCAAGGCGATGAACACGCTGACCGTCACCGAAACCGATGAAAACGGCCGCGAAAAGACCCGGCCACACCCCAAGAGCGTGGCCGCCTGGGCGCAGTCGGTGAATGTGCACCCCAAAGCCGCGGAAGCCCTGCATTCCAAGCTGCGGCACCTCTTCGATAAACCATACATTCAGGAAACGCCGCCGGCGGACACGGTGGGGCAGATCGTCCAGGCTTTGCAAGCAAAAAAACACGTCGTCCTTTCTTTTGGGCCATACGAAAGCGACCTCGATTACCTCTTCGTTTCCAATTTGCTCACTCGCCAGTTGCGCCAGCGTTGGGAAACGCTCACCAATCGCTACCGCACCCACGGCGGCGACGAACCGCGTCACCTGATCATCGTGGTGGAAGAGGCGCACAAGCTCCTCAACCGCGAAATGGCCGCGCAAACGGCTTTTGCCACCATTGCCCGCGAGCTGCGCAAGTATTACGTCACTTTGCTGATCATCGACCAGCGCCCCTCGCAGATTTACGATGAGGTCCTATCGCAACTGGGGACGCGCATCTGCGGCTGGCTGGGCGACGATAGCGACATCAGCGCGGTGCTCTCCGGCCTGGCCGGGCGCGAAACCCTGCGCGGTTTGCTTTCGCGCTTACAGCCGAAAGAAGAAGTGCTCTTGCTGGGGTGGGGCGTGCCGCTGCCCCTGCCCGTCCGTTCTCGCCGTTACGACCAGGATTTCTTCCGCGAGATGTGCAAGGCGTCCCGCCGAGAGACGGACCGTCTCTTACAGGAACTGGGCTGGGACGAGGAAGACTGATCGGGCGTGTGGCGCGCTGCGGCGCGCCGTTGCCGGTTTTCTTGCCGTCCTCTAACGTTCATCTAACCCGCAAAGGGTATACTGAATTTATGTTTACATCTCACCCCCAAGGAGGACCTCATGCTCAACCCGAAAATTGAAAAAGCCTTCAACGAACAGATCCAAAAAGAATTCAATTCATCTTTCCTCTACCTGGCGATGGCCGCCTGGGCCGAGGAACAAAACCTGCCCGGCTTCGGCCACTGGCTGCGCCTGCAAGCCGACGAGGAACGTCTGCACGCGATGAAGTTCTTCGATTTCATCCTCGACCGCGGCGGGCACGTGCAGCTGCTGGGGATGGACGCCCAGCCCGAATCGTGGGATTCGCTGGAAGCCGCCTTCGAGGCCGTGCTGGCGCACGAACAGATGATCAGCCGGTCGATCAACGACTTGTACAAACTGGCGCTGGAGGAAGGCGATTATCCGGCCCAGGTGCTTTTGCAGTGGTTCATCACCGAACAGGTGGAAGAGGAAAAGAGCGCCGAAGAAGTGCTCATCAACGTCCGCCGCGCTGGAGACAGCCAGGCCGCCCTCTACATGCTCGATCAGACCCTGGGGCAGCGTGTGGCCGGGGGCACAGAAGGGGAAGAGACCGCCTGAAAAGACGGGCCTCGCAGTGGTTGGCGTATCGGCAGGATTTGTCTGCACTTCGTCTAGCCGTTGACGATTTTCGTCAGGTTATGGTATTATGGCCCTCGCTTGAATCGGATTTCGGAAGGAGTAGTGACAATTAGCGCCAACGATTACCGCGTCAATGAGTACATTCGGGTTCCCAAGGTGCGCCTGATCGGCCCCGATGGCACCAATATGGGCATCGTCGCCATCCAAGACGCCCTGAAGATCGCCCGCGAGGCCGGGCTGGACCTGGTGGAAGTCTCCCCCAACGCCAACCCGCCCGTCTGCCGGGTGATGGACTTTGGCAAGTTCATCTACGAACGCCAGAAGAAAGAAAAGGAAGCCCGCAAAGCGCAAAAGCAAGTCGAAATCAAGGAATTGCGCATCCGCCCCAAGACCAGTAAGCACCACCTGATGTTCAAAATCAAGGACGCTCGCCGCTGGCTGGAACACGGCATGAAGGTCAAGGTGACGGTACGCTTCCGTGGACGCGAAATCGACTACCCCGAACTGGCGCTGGAAGATCTGAAAGACATCGCCCTGGAACTTTCCGATGTCAGCGAGGTGGAGCAGCCGCCCACCATGCAGGGACGCTCGCTTTCCATCATGCTGGCGCCGATCAAGAGCAAGAAAAAGAAAGAGTAGACCCTCCCCCGCTGTGAATTCCCGCGGGTGACTTCACCCGCGGTATTTTGTGTGAAAGGAGTACGAACCGTGCCTCGCAAAGCAACGAAAAAAGGCAAGTACAAACTGAAGACCCACAAGGCGACTTCCAAGCGTTTTCGCCTGACCGGCTCCGGCACGCTGGTGCGCACCAAAGGCGGCAAAAGCCACTTCCGCCGCCGCCGCTCCAAGCGGGCCAAGAACATGTTGGATGAAATGGTGGAAGTGCAAGGCCGCGGCTATGTCAAGCGCATCAAGCGGCTGGCGCCCTACCTGGACAACGACTAACCCCAAACCCTAATTCGCGGCTGCCGGATGTACGCAACTGGAAGCAAGGGCGCTTGCTCCGACGTCCGGGAGTGCGCAGGAGGTAAACAATGGCTCGTGTCAAAGGTGGTCCTCAGGGACACCGTCGTCATAAAAAAGTTCTGAAACTGACCAAAGGGCAGCGCAATGCCCGCAGCAAACGCTTCAAAGTCGCCAACGAGGCGATGCTGAAAAGCTTGTGGTACGCCTACCGCGACCGCCGCGTGCGCAAGCGCGATCTGCGCAAGCTCTGGATCGCCCGCATCAACGCTGCTGCTCGGCTGAACGGCACGACGTACAGCCGCCTGATCGCCGGCATGAAAAAGGCCAACATCACCATCAACCGCAAGATGCTGGCCGATATGGCCGTCCGCGACCCGAAAGCCTTTGCCGCTGTGGTTGCCAAAGCCATGGATCAATCCCAATCCTGAATTTTTGTCCCCTTTCAAAAAAGCAGCCTCCTGCGCGAGGCTGTTTTTTGTTTCTTCGGCTGCCGCCTGCCAGGATAGAGGTACAATACACCCATGAGCCAAGAACGCATTGTACACCTGAGTGCCCGTTTTCCCGGCGATGTGGTTTTTGAGATCGTCCAGGGAGATATCACCAAAGAAATGGTAGATGCCATCGTCAACCCGGCCAACAGCCAGCTGCAGCACGGCGGCGGCCTGGCTGCTGTGATCGTCCAGCGGGGCGGCGAGGTCATCCAGCAAGAAAGCGACCAATGGATCCGCGAGCACGGACCGGTTTCGCATCAGGAGCCAGCCGTCACCAGCGGGGGGGCGCTGGCTTGCCGCTACATCATCCACGCCGTTGGCCCCGTCTGGGGCAGCGGCGATGAGGACGCTCGGCTGCGGCAGGCCGTTTGGGGTGCGCTCTGGCGCGCGGACCAACTGGGGGTGGCCTCCCTGGCGCTGCCGGCCATCTCCACCGGCGTCTTCGGGTTTCCCAAAGAACGCGCAGCCCGCATCATCTATCAAACGCTGAGCGCTTATTTCAACACGGTCAAAACAGGGCTGGGGTATGTGGCGCTGGTGTTGTACACAGAAAGCGACGTCACCCAATTTCTGAACGTCTGGTATCGCGGCAAATGATCTCTTCGGCCAGCAACCCGCGCCTGAAGCTGGCCCGCGCATTGCACAGCGGGCGAGGCCGCCAGCGCGCCAGGGCATTCTTGCTCGAGGGCATCCGCCTGGTGGAAGAGGCCGCGCAGGCTGGCTGGCCACTGCGTTGGGCGCTATATGCCCCGCCCTTGACGGGGCGCGGTCAAAAGCTGGTGGCACGGCTGCGGCATGCTGGCGTCTGTGTGGAAGAAACCACCCCCCAACTGCTGAAGCAGGCGGCCACAACCTCCACGCCGCAGCCGCTGATCGCCGTCGCCGATCTGCCGTCCGCCGTCGCCTGGCCTGATGAAACGCGCTTCGCCCTGATCCCCGACCAGGTGCGCGATCCGGGCAACCTGGGCACGCTTCTGCGGACGGCTGCCGCCCTTGGCGTTCATGCGGTGGCGTTGCCGCCGGGCAGCAGCGATCCCTTCGCCCCCAAGGTGGTGCGCGCCGGCATGGGGGCGCATTTTCGCCTGGCGATCTTGCGCCAGCCCTGGGACGATCTGCTGCCGGCCTTGCGGCGGCGGGGTTTGCGCCTGATTTTGGCCGATGCCCGCGGCGAAGCCGCGCCCTGGCAAGCGGATCTGCGTCCACCCATTGCGCTGATCGTCGGGGGCGAGGCGCAAGGGGCCAGCGCCGCGGCGCGGCAGGCCGCCGATCAGGTCGTCCGCATTCCCATGCCGGGGGGCATGGAATCGCTCAACGCGGCCATCGCCGGCGCGCTTTTGCTGTACGAATCGGTCCGCCAGCAAAGCTAACCCTCTGCCAGCACAATCAATTGATCCTGGGCCGAAAACGTCAGCGTTTCCGCCTTCGGCGGGTTGAGCCTGGCCTCTTGCCCGACCTGCGATCCCAGCCGGTAGCCGATGGCCGTCTCGCCGTAGCGGGCGGCAGAGGCAACCAGGGTGTAGAAATTCACCGGCACGCCCGTTTGCACATAGCGCGTGATGGGTTTGAGGTAAATTTCTGCGCCTTCCACCGCGAAAAGCTCGCGGTAGAGCGCATGACGCCGCTGATCCGTCACCAGTTGCACCATCAAGAGGCTGATTAAGTGATCGCTGACGATGAAATCGTCCACCTGGGCTGCCGTGGCCAGCTTTCGGTTGAGCAGATCGCGCATTTCCGAAACCAGCGTAAAGGGGGTGCGATCGCTTTTCATCATGTCGCGCAGGTGCAACAAGGTGTAGAGGGTGTGTGCGTCCGCCCGTTGCGGGTCGAGAGCGTCGTTGCTCAGCAGCAAGACATGATCGTAAGTCTCCGGGCGCAGCTCGGCCAGGGCCTGCCGGTCGGTGGCATCTCGGGCTTCAAAGCGCACGCGGGCGCGCAGCTGCTCTTTGATAGAACGCTGTGCGCGGTGGGCCAGCGCCTGATTGGTCACAATCGTCAGGGTCGATTTTTGCGAGATGTACTGGAGCATCTGCTCCAGCACCAGCGGGGCGTAAGAATTCCAGCCGAAGACCAGGACGCGCGCGGTGGGCAAGAGCTGGGTTTCTGGGGCTACTGCACTGAAAAACTCGCGCCGGATGAGCGGCGCCGGGCGGGCGTCGATTTGCAGGCTGTCTTCATCGCGGCTGATCGCCACGATTTGATCGTCCGGCAGTAATCGGGTCTGTGGATGCGGGTTCAGCAAAATGCGCCCGTTGCGCACCAGCCCCAGCACGGCGGAGGTTTCATAGGCCAGCAAGGCTTCGGCATAGGCGCGCCCGGTCAGTGCGGGCGCTTCTTTCATATAGACTTCATCGCCTTCGAAGTTGAGCAAATCGGTGTAGATGCTGCTCAAACCGGCTTGCAGGGCCGTTTGCGCCATAATGCGGGCGATGATGTCCTGGCTGTAGATGGGGAAGATATCGTGCCGCTGCTCCAGGTCGGCCAACACCGCCAGCGTCCGCTCGCTGTGGACGGCGGCGACGATGTTCAGGCGGCGTTGCTGGCTGCTGTGCGTCAAAGCCAGCACGGTTTTGACGGTGTAAATATCACGGTCAACCGGGTCGCTGCCCTCTTCCGCTTCGGAGAGAATGAGCACCGCCCGCGAGCGCTGCGGGTTGACGATGTTCAAATCCAGCGGCTCCATGGGGTTGCCTGTGCGGCAGATCACCCGCGCCGGTGAACGCCAAAAGCGCCAGCCGTTTTCCCGTCGCAGGGGGTGCAGCACGCGCTCGCGGATGGCATCGTCCATCTCCATCTTATCGCGGTCAGCCAGGATGACGATGCGCACCCCGCGCCCATTGTGCCCGACGATCAGTTCTCGCAGGATAAGGTAAATCTGCGGTGACCAGCCAAGAATGACGTAATGGTCTTCCTCCGGCACTTGCGAGCGCCCTTTGCGCAACTGGTAAATGTGCGCTTCGAGGATGTTATCCAGCAGGCCGATCAACAGGCTGACCAGCATGATGCCGCTCAGGGTCACCAGCAGCATGATAAGCAAGAAGGGCAGGTTTTCCGTCGAATCGCCGCTGATGGTGCCCGGATCGAGCGCCCGCAGCAACGTGTGCCAGAAAACTTGCCAGAAGCTGCCGCCCTCGGGCTGGATGTGGAGGAGGGAGATCGCGCTTGCGCTGGCGAAGATCAGCAACAGGGTGAAGCCGGCGGGCACCAGGAGCAGCGACAAATTGCTGCGGGCAAAAAACTCATCCAGGCTATACCGCCAGCGGGCCTGCCAGCGCTGCCAGAATGCTTTCATCAGGGCCTCCTGTTTTTTTTTAACCCGAGTTGCGGATGAGCAACAAGTATCCGTTTTGTCATTGCGAGCGACCGCAAGGAGCGAAGCAATCCCCTGTATGACGATGTGGGAGATGGCTTCGGGCGCGATGCGCCCTCGCCATGATACCCATCCTCCTCGTCCGCAATTCAGGTTTTTTAGGGTGCGCGCAGGCGGGCGCCATACCAGCGCAGGTAATCTTTCAGGTGCGCCGCCCAATACGCGTTTTCATGGTAGCCTACGAACAAATGCCATTCGTGCGGCACGCCATATGCGGATAGTTGCGAGACCAGCCATTCTGCGTTGGCGCGGCTGGTGTCGCTGTGACCGCTGTCAACGTACACTTGTAAGGGGGACTCCGGCGGCAGGGAGGCCAGCCATTGCGGCACGCGCTTTTCATCACCCCAGAAGAGCGCCGGGCTGTGCCAGCCGAGCGCGCCAAACAGCTGCGGATGCTGCAACCCGATGCGCACCGCCCAGCCGCCCCCGCGAGAGATCCCTCCCAGGGCGCGGAAGCGCGCTGCGGCGCGCACCCGATAGTTTTCTTCCACGAAGGGGATCACCTCCTCCAGCAGGAAGGACGCGAAAACGCTGTCCGGCGGGAGAGAGATGTCTGGGTCGCGCGGCAAAACAATGACCAGCGGCGGCAGCTCTCCGGCGGCAATCAGCTCGTCTGCCGCTGTCGCCAGCCCCAGTTCCAGCCATTGGCGCTCGTCGGCGGCCAATCCGTGCAAGAGATACAACGTCGGGTAAACATCGCCGCTGGCATCGTAGCAAGGGGGCAAATACACGCGCAACGGC
>WGAD01000058.1 GCA_015489255.1 Anaerolineales bacterium
GTGTACGTCCACCGCGTATATTACGAAAACAACGTGGTGCTTCGCTGGACGTTCCGCGACATCACCGAGCGCAAAGAACTGGACTTATTGCGCAATGATTTGACATCCATGATTTACCACGACTTGCGCTCCCCGCTGGCCAATATTTCCTCCAGCCTGGACCTCTTGCAGACCTTGGTCAAGGTAGAAAGCGACGACCAGATCCAGGCCGTCATGCGGATTGCCGAGCATTCTGTCGGGCGTATTCAGCGCCTGCTCAGCTCTTTGCTCGATCTCAACCGCCTGGAAGCCGGGCAGCCGATCGTCAGCCAACAGGTGGCCGAAGCCCGTGTCATCGTCCGCGACGCAGTGGCCGCCGTCCAACCGCAAGCCGGCGGGCGGCAGCAGCGCCTCAAGGTGCTGGTAGATGACACCTTACGCCATCTCTGGGCCGATTCAGACATGATCCTGCGCGTACTCACCAACCTGATAGAAAACGCCATCAAGTTTTCACCCCCTGGCTCCACCATTCGCGTGGGCGCGCGAGAAGAACAAGACATGGCACTCTTCTGGGTGCAAGACGAAGGCCCCGGCATCCCCCCGCAAGAGCAGGAACACATTTTCGACAAATTCAAACGCCTGCGCTCAGAAAAAGGTCCTAAAGGGCTGGGAATTGGGCTGGCTTTTTGCCGGTTGGCGGTGAACGGTCATGGCGGTAAAATCTGGGTGGAAAGCCAACCCGGCCAGGGAAGCACCTTTTACTTTACCCTTCCCTTTGCCCCGCCGGGAACCTATTGACCGCAGGAGACCCGATGGAAAAGATCACGGAAAATGTCTATTTGCAGCGTTACACCGCTGGCGCGGTGGGGGCTATCAACACCACCCGCGGGCTGGTCTGTGTGGACGCCCCCTTGCTGATGGAAGAAAGCCGTCTCTGGCGCGGCGAACTCATGCGTTTGCGCAGCGGCAGCGACCGGCTGGTGGTCTTATTAGACATGCACCCCGACCGCGCCCTGGGCATCCGCAACATGGATCTGCCGGTGTTGAGCCACGAATATACCATGCGCCACCTCGCAGAGCGCCCGGTGACCTATCGCTCCGAGGGCAGCACAGGCGCCTATGTAGATACCACCGAAATGAGCGGTTCATACCGCTGGCCGCAGGTAGACATCGCTTTTTCCGACGAATTGCAACTGACCTGGGATGAACGCGGGCCGATTCGCCTCTTGCATCGCCCCGGTCCCCGCCCGGAGGCCATCTGGGTGGTTTGGGAAGCGGAAAAGGTGGTCTTCGTCGGCGATGCCGTTTTGCATTCGGAGCCGCCCTTCCTGGCCGAGGCCGATCTCCCCGCCTGGATAGAATCTCTGAACGATCTGCTGACGGATCGTTACCGGCACTTTGCCATTATCGGCAGCCGCGATGGCGCCTTAAAGCGGCGAGAAGTCCGCGCGCAAATCGCCTTTTTGGAACGCTTGCAAGGGGTGGTGGAAAAATTACAGGCCGAACCATCCAGCGAGGCCCTGCAAGCGCAAATCAACAAATGGATGCGCAAATATGCTGCCGCCCCCCAGCACCAGGTGCTCTTTTCCGCCCGGTTGCTGCACGGCATCAAAGGGTACCTGCGCCGCCACCCGAGAAGATCTCTGCCATGACCGATCCCCGAACTTCTTTTGTGCCCCTGGCCTTCTACACCCGCGGGCGCCAGGTAGAATCGGTGCATTTTGGCGCCTTTGCGGTCGTCACAGCAGAAGGGCGCGTGCTGGCCTCGGCGGGCGAAATCCATCGCCGCCCGATATTCCTGCGTTCCACGGCCAAACCCTTTCAGGCCTTGCCTTTTGTTGAAGCCGGCGGGCCGGCGCACTTTGGCTTCACCGCCCGCGAAGTGGCCTTGATGTGCGCCTCGCACTCCGGCACGGATGAACACGTCGCTGTTCTGCAACAGATGCAAGCCCGCATCCCGATAACCGCCGAAGACCTGCAATGCGGTATGCACGAACCCATGCACAAAGCAACCGCCCGCGCGCTGTGGCTGCGCCAGGAACCCTTGACGCCGCTGCGTCACAATTGTTCGGGCAAACATACGGGCATGTTGGCCTTCGCCCGCTTGCTGGATGCGCCCCGGCAAACATACCTGGAGCCGACCCACCCTGTCCAGCAGCGGATCCTGCAGACGGTGGCAGAAATGTGCGATTGGCCCGTGGAAAAGATCGAAATGGGAACGGATGGCTGCTCCGCGCCGAACTTTGCCCTGCCGCTTTACAACGCGGCCCTGGGGCTGGCGCGGCTGACCGATCCGCGGAACCTGCCGCCGCAGCGGCAGGAGGCCTGCCGTTTCATCGTGGACGCGATGACCGCACACCCCGACATGGTGGCCGGACCCGAACGCTTCGACACCGATCTGATGCGGGCAACCGACGGACGTATCCTGGCAAAAGGCGGCGCAGAGGGATACCAGGGATTGGCCTTGCGGCCGGGCGTCTTGTCTCCCGCCGCTCCCGGGGTGGGCATCGCCATCAAAATCAGCGATGGCGACCCCAAGAGCCGGGCGCGGGCGCTGGTTGCCATGCGCATCCTGGAACAACTGAACGCACTTTCGGCGCAAGAACTGGAGCGGCTGGCCTCGTATGGCCCGCAAGTGGAGGTGCGTAACTGGCGCCAGCTGCACGTTGGCGAAGGAGGGCCGTTGTTTTGAGCGAAGATCTGAAAACGAGAGCCCTGGCGGTGCACCGCCGCCTGATGGATTTTTACGGCGAACCGATCTGGCGCAACCCTCTGCCCCCCCTGGACGAACTCGTTTCGACCATCCTTTCGCAAAACACCAACGACATCAACCGCGACCGCGCCTTTGCCTCACTGCGAGCGCGGTTCCCCACCTGGGAAGCCGTGCGCGATGCCCCCCCCGACGAAGTGATCGCGGCGGTGCGCGTTGCCGGGCTGGCCAACCAAAAAGGCCCGCGCATACAGGCGGTGTTGCGCGCCATTACCGCAGAGCGAGGAGAACTGAGCCTGGATTTTCTGGCCGATTGGCCGGTGGAAAAAGCGCGCGCCTGGTTGACGCGGTTCAAGGGCGTTGGGCCAAAAACCGCAGCCATCGTGCTCCGGTTTTCCCTGGGAAAACCGGCTTTTCCGGTCGATACGCATATCTACCGCGTCAGCGGGCGGATCGGGCTGCGCCCGCCGAAGATGAGCGTGGAAGCGGCACACCGACACCTGGAAAATCTCTTTCCACCGGAAACGTATTACGCCGCCCATCTGAACATCATCCGCTTGGGGCGCGAAATTTGTACTGCGCGCAAGGCGAATTGCGCCCACTGCCCCCTGCACACGCTTTGTGATTTTGCCTCGGTTGCAAACATAGAGCAATAAAAAAAAAGCCGTTGGTAAAACGGCTTGGTTCGAGCGGAGGGAGTGGGATTCGAACCCACGTAGGGGAGACCCTAACCTGTTTTCAAGACAGGCGCCTTCGTCCACTCGGCCATCCCTCCTTGCGCGGCAGATTTTACCATAAAGTTTTTTATGCTGTTGACGTTTTGCCCGGAGGGTGATAAAATCCCTTCCGCTATGGGCGCGTAGCTCAATCGGCAGAGCAGTGGCCTTTTAAGCCATTGGTTGAGAGTTCGAGTCTCTCCGCGCTCATCTGGAATCCCTGCAATCGCGGGGATTTTGCGTTTAACCCAAAGGTCGTCAAAGATTGTGTTGGCTGAGTAAAGCAAAGGCCGTACCGAAGCCAACGGTGCTGGTCAAACCGCTGGTTTCGGTACGACGCCTTCAACGTCACTCAACCAGCCTCCAGCAGCGCGGGCCGGCCGCCGCTCCCAGGCCGCTTTGACCATCTGCGGCGTGGAAGGGGCGGGTCAGGAAGGGGTATCAGACCAACTTACGGTTTTGGTTTCCCAACAAGGCGGCTTGCTTGCGGTTGATGAGCGCGGTGTTGATGGAGCAGGACGAAGCCTGGCCACTGGGCGCCTTTATCTCCGCTTCGAGAAGGTCACCGAAAGGAAGCCTACCTGGCGGACTGCTCTCCTATGTTAAAGTGTTCGCCGCCTTTCGAGGACACCACCGTTGCCCCTTTTTACAGAAAGAACTTGACACTATCTGCCAAGGCAGCGCTCCATCTTTGACCATGCCGCAGAGAAGCAAGTTTACAACCAGAAGAACCTCTATTCCCAATGCGAGAAGCAATTTGTTGGCATTGTGAACGTATCGTTTCCTGCCTGCAAACGCCCAGGAAACAGAGTGAAAGCCCATAAGTACCATACAAGTAAGCAACAAAATTGAAGTCATCATCAACATATCAAAGTTGTGTAAACCGTGTAAAGAAAAACCAATGTGATGTACTCTTCGTTTTTTCTTGACAACGGAGCGCTGATTCCGGTGCGCCGCCTGCGCTACGTTTCGGCAGGCTCAGCGACCGCTCAACCAGCGAAGATTGCGTTGACAGAGTAGTGAAGAACGCCCGCACTCCTCTCCTGCACCGTCATACAGGGTCGCAGGCCCTTGCAACAACCATTTCAATCCGCAGCGCGGGGCGGACCATTCTCATTCGAGGTCATGCTTCCGTCTGCTGGCCTCGCTTAATTTACGTATCCTTTCTGCAAAACAATCAATGCACCCTTCACACTGCCGCGCAGAGAACGCCTCGCCAAAAACACTCTTTTCCATTTTCCCGACCCAATGAGCGGTCGGCGCCACGAGCATTGCCGCCACCAGCACAATCGACAAATACACAACAAACAGAGGGACGCTTTCAGAAAAAGTCGTCAGGTTTCTTTGCAGTATGCCAGCAAATATGGCCGCGCCTATCAGGAGCATGGACAGCAAAAATTCAGTAAACGTTTTCACGGGGCGCGCCCGCCCAGACAGTGCACAGATCTGCGCATGCACCCCTGCAATGAGTCCCAGCCCAAACAGCAAGACAACCAGGGTCATCATGGATAGCGCTCCTCTCTGAACAACATCCCACCGGACACACACGACAAGCGGCAAGAAATCACGAAAATAGCGCAACTGGATTGTAATTTTATTGTAACCCGAGTTGCGGATTAGCAACAAGTATCTGTTTTGTCATTGCGAGCGACCGCAAGGAGCGAAGCCATCCCCTGTATGACGATGTGGGAGATGGCTTCGGGCGCGCTGCGCCCTCGCCATGACACCCATTCTCCTTATCCGCAATTCAGGTATTGTACTGCGACATCAACGCACTGTGTCAAAAACCTGACAGACGGCGACGCCCTGATTTCGGTACAATGCCTGCGCTTCGACAAGCTCAGTGACCGCTCAACCAGCGGAGGCTTTCGTTGGCCGAGTAGGGCGAAGCCCGTACCGAAGCCAACGGTGCGGGTCAAACCGCTGGTTTCGATACGACGCCTTCGGCGTCACTCAACCAACGTCAGCAGGGGCGCGAAATGAATTTCGCGCTACAGGGTGCGGCCCAGCGACCGCTCAACGAGCACGTAGCCCATTGGTCAACCTGCGTGAAGATCAAAAATTTTTTTGTTTTTAAGGCAAGGAAGCACAAGAATGCACAGCGCGGCAAAAATATCGTATACTATCCCTGCTTTTTATCCTGCCAATCCAAGGAGTACGCCCATGTCTGGACCTCGTGTTGTTCACCCGCCCCGCGGGACGCAACTGCACTGCAAGAACTGGCTGCTCGAAGCCCCCTTCCGCATGATTCAGCACAACCTGGACCCGGAAGTAGCCGGCGACCCCGACAATCTCATCGTCTATGGCGGGCGCGGCAAGGCGGCCCGCAACTGGGAAGCCTTCGACGCCATTCTCGACACCCTGCAAAAAATGGACGTCGATGACACCCTGCTCATCCAGTCCGGCAAGCCCGTGGCCGTCTTCAAAACCCACCCCGATGCCCCGCGCGTGCTGATCGCCAACTCCAACCTCGTTCCCAAGTGGGCCACCTGGGAACACTTCGACGAACTGGACGCCAAGGGCCTGATGATGTACGGCCAGATGACCGCCGGTTCGTGGATTTACATCGGTACCCAGGGCATTTTGCAAGGCACCTACGAGACCCTGGCCTCCCTTGCCACGCAGCAGGGCTGGCCCTCGCTGAAGGGCAAGTTCGTGCTCACCGCCGGCCTGGGCGAGATGGGCGGCGCGCAACCCCTGGCCATCGCCATGAACGAAGGCGTCGGCCTGGTGGTAGAAATCGATCCTCACCGCATCCAGCGCCGCCTGGAGACTGCTTACCTGGACGTGGTGGCTGACGACCTGGACGACGCGCTGCGGCGCGTGAACGAAGCCCTGTCCAAAGGCGAAGGGCTGTCCATCGGCCTGCTGGGCAACGCCGCCGACGTGCTGCCCGAACTCGTCCGCCGCGGCATCACCCCCGACGTGGTCACCGACCAGACCAGCGCCCACGACCCGCTCTACTACTACCCGCGTGGCATGTCCTTCGCAGAAGCCGTGGCCTTGCGCCAGAGCGACCCCGAAGCCTTCAAGGCCAAAGCCATGGAATCCATGGCCCGCCACGTGGAAGCCATGTTGACCTTCCAGCAGCGCGGCGCGATCGTCTTCGACTACGGCAACAACCTGCGCCAGATGGCCTACGATGCCGGCGTGAAAAACGCCTTCGACTACCCCGGCTTTGTGCCGGCCTACATCCGCCCCCTCTTCTGCGAAGGCAAAGGCCCCTTCCGCTGGGTGGCGCTCTCCGGTGACCCGCAAGACATCTACCGCACCGATGAAGCCATCATGGAACTCTTCCCCGAAGACCACCACCTGGTGCGCTGGATCAAAATGGCGCAGAAGCGCGTCCAATTCCAGGGGCTGCCTTCGCGCATCTGCTGGCTGGGTTACGGCGACCGCGCCAAAGCCGGCCTGAAGTTCAACGAACTGGTGGCCAGCGGCGAAGTCAGCGCGCCGATCGCCATCGGGCGCGACCACCTGGACGCCGGTTCGGTCGCCAGCCCCAACCGCGAGACCGAAGCCATGAAAGACGGCTCCGATGCCGTCTCCGACTGGCCGATCCTGAACGCGCTCATCAACGCCGTCGGCGGAGCCACCTGGGTCTCGTTCCACCACGGCGGCGGCGTAGGGATGGGCTACAGCCAGCACGCCGGCATGGTCATCGTGGCCGATGGCACCCCCGAAGCGGCGGCCCGCTTGCAGCGCGTGCTGACCACCGACCCGGGCATGGGCGTCGTCCGCCATGCCGACGCCGGCTACGATCTGGCCTGCGAAACCGCCAAGACCAAAGGCATCTGGATGCCGATGCTCAAATAGTGCTGCCATGCCGTGACACTTGGTCACGGCATTTTTCATCTTTTCACACGGAGAAGAAGCAATGAGTGAAACCCGCAAGAAGATCACCCTGCCCTATCTTTTCAAAAAGGCCGCCGAGGGCGAGCCGATCTCCTGGCTGACCTGCTACGACTACCCCACCGCCTACCTGCAAGAACAGGCCGGCGTGGAGATGATCCTGGTCGGCGACAGCCTGGGGATGACCATGCTCGGCTACGACAGCACCCTGCCCGTGACGATGAACGACATGATCCGGCACGCTTCCGCCGTGCGCCGCGGCGCACCGACTGCCTTCGTGGTGGGCGATATGCCCTACATGTCCTACCAGCCGAGCAACGAACTGGCCGTCCAAAACGCCGGGCGTTTCATGGCCGAAGCCGGCTGCGACGCCATCAAACTGGAAGGCGGCGCGGCCATGGCCCCGCGCATCAAGGCCATCGTCGAGGCCGGCATCCCGGCCATCGGGCATTTGGGCCTCACGCCGCAATCCGCCTCGGCGCTGGGCGGTTTCCGACTGCAAGGCAAATCAGCTGCTCTGGCCAAAAAGATCATCGACGACGCCAAAGCCCTGGAAGAAGCCGGCGCCTTTGCCATCCTGCTGGAACTCGTCCCCGACCGCCTGTGCCAGATCATCACCGAACGCGCCGAAAACTGCCTGATCTTCTCGCTCGGCTCCGGACCGCACGCCCACGGGCAGCTGCTGATTTACCACGATATGTTCGGCCTGTACCCCAAATTCAAACCGCGCATGGCCAAAGTCTATGGCAACGCCGGCGAAATCATCCAACAGGGGCTGGCCAGTTACGTGGAAGAGGTCAAGGGACGCGTCTTCCCGGCGCCGGAAAATTACTTCGGCATGAAAGACGAAGAATACGAACAATTGCTTCAACTGCTGGAGGAAGAAGACAATGACTGAAGACCTGCGCGCCCGCCTGCGCATCACGCCCGAGAGCCTGGCAGCCGTCAATGAGATTTTCCTGAACCCCGATACGCGGGTGGTCAACGCCCTGCTGGACGTGGTTGCCCGTTATGGCACGCCGGAAGAAATCAACGCCCGCGCCAACGAAGCCAGCCGCCTGGAAAACCTGCTCGAGAAGGTGCGGCAGACCCGCCCCGAATACCTGGACGACCTGAACTGGCTGATGGAACAACGCGATCAAGGCGCTTTCATCGGCGTGGGCGATTACCGCCGCCAGCTGCTGGGCGAGAAAGCCGACCAGATGACCTTCGCCGACGACTACGCCGTTACGCTGGAAGTCTCGGCCCTGCAATACTTCCCCTGGATCCGCCCGATGTGTGAACGCGCCCTGGCCGAAGGCAGCCTGGTTCCCGGGCGTTTGATCCGCGTGCGCAAGATGAAAGAACAGGAAGCCGACGGCGACCTGCCCGCCGTGGCCGCCGCCATGCAGATCATCGGCGCTTCCTGGGTGGAGACGCTCGACACCAAAGGCACCGACGGCTCCAACATCCACCTGGGCGGCCCGGAGACCATCACCGGCTACTTCGGCGGCGTCGGCCAGCCCGATGAGCACGCCCTGCAATGGGTGGACGAATTTCTGTATTACTACACCGAATACGGTGTGCGCGAGGTGCTCAACATCAACCCGGGCACGGTGCTGCTGGGCTACATGCTCTACAAACTGGGCGTGGATATCCGCTTCAAGATCTCGGTCTTCATGGGCAACGACAACCCCTACGCTGCCCTGTGGACGCTGATCGGCGCCAAGCTCTTCTCACGCGAAGACGGCAGCACCCCGCTGATCGGCTTCAACTGGTCCAACTCGGTGCACAACTCCACCCTGGAGATCACCGACCAGGTGCGGGCCATGCTGGGTTTTACCGACAAAATTCGCTTCGAACACCACATCACCGAGACGTGGAAGAGCATCGTCATTCAGCCCTACGACCGGCGCGCCGAACTGATGCAACTGGCCGACCACGTGGCCAACATCAGCGCCAAACACGAAGGCGGACTGCCAGAAGTGGAAGCCAAACGCGAACACCCCTCCGACATCCTCGACTACTTCCGCGACAAGGAGGAGGTCATCGCCTCGGGCGACTGGGAGGCCATGCAGCAAAACTTCCTGGACAAGGTGGCCGCCGCCAACAGCACCGCCCGTATGCTAACCGAAAACGGGCTTTCTTTCATCGCTGCCCGCCACCTGCACCACCGCGGGTAATCTCTGGCCGGCCGCGCGTTTCGGCGCGGCCGGTTTTCTTCCCCTTGACAAAGGAGACCCCATGAAAAAACGCGCGCTGACCCGCTTTCTGGTCACCGTAGCGGCGATCGGTCTGCTGGCGCTCTTCGGGCCGGAGGAGAAATCGCTGGGGGCCAACGTGCGGATCGTGTACCTGCACGGAGCCTGGGTGCTGACCGCCGAGATCGCCTTCATCGCCGCCGCAGCGGCGGGGGCGCTCGGCCTCGTCCTGCGCCAGGAGCGTTTCCATCGCTGGTCGGCAGCCTTGGGGCGCACCGGGCTGGTCTTCTGGATCACTTACCTGCCGCTTTCTCTCTGGGCCATGGAGGCCAACTGGAACGGTCTCTTTCTTGCAGAACCGCGCTTCCGCCTGGCGCTGACGTTCGCCATCGTCGGTTTGTTGCTGCAAGCGGGGCTTTGGCTGCTTGCCACCCCCTGGCTTACCTCGCTCGCCAATATCCTTTTCATTCTGACGCTGCGTTACGTCTTTGCGCAGGCGCAAAATGTGATGCACCCGCCTCCCTCGCCCATTTTCAAAAGCGGCTTGTGGTCTGTCATCGCCTTTTTTCTGACGCTCAACGCGCTCACAATGCTGTCCGCCTGGTTCATGAACCGCTGGTGGTTGGCCTGGGATGGTCCAGCGCATGAATAAAAAATGCTGGTCTTTGCTGGCCTTGCTGGCCGGCATCCGCACCCTGTTCAACACTGGCTACCGCATGGTATACCCTTTCCTGGGGACGTTTGCCCGGGCGCTCGGCGTGCCGCTGGAAGACATGGTTTGGGTGCTCAGCGCCCGCTCCCTGGTCGGCGCTGCCCTGGCGCCCTTCCTTTCCCGCGTTGCCGATACCCGCGGGCAGCGCGTCGGCATGGTGCTGGGGTTGGGCATGTTCGCCCTGAGCATGAGCTGGGTGGTCTTTTGGCCGACATTCTGGTCGCTGGCGGCGGCGCTGATCACCGGCACCGTGGCCAAATACACCTTTGCCCCGGCCATGCAAGCCTATCTTGGCGAGCGCGTCCCCTACGATCAGCGCGGGCTGGCCCTTTCTGTCACCGAATTAGGATGGTCGCTGGCGTTCATCGGCGGCGTGCCGCTGGTGGGTTTTCTCATTGCCCGCTGGGGGTGGCTATCTCCCTTCCCGTTGTTGGGCGGTCTGGCCTTTCTGGCATTGCTCTTGCTCTGGCGCACCTTGCCCAAAGAATCTCCCGCGACGGTGAAAACCCGCCGCCAGGGCAAGGCGGGTTTTGTCGCTGTGCTGACTTCTCCCGTGGCGCTGGCCGGGCTTTCCGTCGGCTTTCTCGCCAGCAGCGCCAACGAGGTCGTCAACCTTCTTTTGGGCGTCTGGCTGGAGGATGCCTTTGGCCTGCAAATCGCGGCGCTGGGCGCGGCCTCTGCCGTCATTGGCCTTTCGGAACTGGGCGGCGAGGGCCTGGTGGCGGCGTTCTCCGATCGCATGGGGAAAAAGCGGGCCGTTGCCCTGGGACTGGGTGGAAACATCCTGGCCGCGCTCCTGCTTCCCTGGCTGGGCCGCAGCGTAGTTGGCGCGCTGCTCGGGTTGTTTCTCTTTTACATTACCTTTGAATTCACCCTTGTGTCCAGCATCCCGCTGATGACGGAATTACTGCCACAGGCGCGTGCTACCCTGATGGCCTTCAACGTTACCATGCTCTCCCTCGGGCGGGCTCTTGGCGCGCCTATGGGAACGTTTCTGTATCGTTATGGGTTTCCAACGGTGGTGTTAGGCGCGGTTGCCCTCAACGGGTTGGCCTTGCTGACGCTCCGTCAGGTAAAAGAAGAACAGGCCGCCCGTTGACAGGCGGCCTGTTGGCCTTCAGGGGATGTATTCGCCGGGGGAACCAAAACGCACCAATTGCCAGTTGCGGATGTAATCCGGCTGCGTGGGATCGATGCGCTCAACGCTGAAGCATTCCGCCGGGATGAGCGGCAATCCGTCGGCGCCGTCGTCGTACACGCTTTTCAGGTATTTGGAGCCAATCCGCGGTGTGCCGTAAGTGGAGATCGGCATGCCTTGCATCGCCGTCCGCCCGCCAACATAGAGCACAACGACATCGTGGTAGAGGGCATCGGCCCGCATCCCATAGAAATGGTCGCCCAGGCGGATGTCTTCCGCAACGGTCAGGATCACCGTCCCTGGCGGGAAGTTGTAAGGCATCCGGTAGGGGCGCGGCCCGTTCATGTACTGCGGCGGCAAGACAACGGCCACCCCTTGCGGCGGGATCTCGGTGCTGTTGAAGATCAGCCCTTCGCCGAAGGTCAAATCCGGGTTGCGCTGCGACCAGGCCACCAGGCGCTGCCCACGATAATCGGAGTTGGGGCTGTAAATCCACATGTCGCTCACGTCCACCGGCACATCGCCCATGTTGTACAGCTCGATGTACTGGTTATAGCGCTTGAAATCATCGCCGCCGCACACGTTGATCATCACCTCGCTGATGATGACCTGCCCCAATTGGCCGGTGGGAGAGGCCACTGCCGTGGGAGATGCGGAGACAGCGGTCGGCGCAACAATGCGCACTTCGGAAACCGGCGTGGGCGTTGCTGCCGGTGCGACCACCTCGCACTGCCGCTCAAACGTCCAGCGCTCATCATCCCGCGAGACAGTCACCCGCACGGTCACCATCCCTGGCTCGGGCGGCGCGGTAAATTCGGCTGTAACCCCCTCTTGCAGGCTCACCAACGCCCCAGCCGGGACGGAATTCCATTCGTATTTCAGGTTGCCCGGCGGCTGCGCCCCCTGCAAGCTAAAGGCAATCGTCTCGCCCGGCTGCAGTTCGCATTCGTCCGGAAGGATTTTAAACGAGGGTTTGGGTGGGGGGGGCGTAAAAAGCCCGCAGCCGCTCAACACCAGGGCCGCCAGCGCAATGAAAGCGAGGATGCGTACCTTATTGTCCATTGTCTTCTACCTGTATGATCAGAGGGAAAAACGCTTTTTGAGAACAAAACTGTTGGCTGGCAACCAACGTCAAGACGCCTTGCCCGGGATGGCTGGCGGTGGACAGGGTGACGTTGCACCCCCGACTGACGTTGATGGAATCGAAGGCGTTGCCAGCCTGTTGCCATTCGCAGGTGATGGTCTTGCCTTCTTCCACTGGCGCAGCGATGATGGTGATCGACTGCCCGGAGGAGATGGTCACCGTATCGCCAGTGAAATAAGAAACATCGTTGATCGAGAACTTCACCGCCCCCGGCGCCTGGCAATACGGCAGCAAAAAGAAGCTCAACAGGACGACAACCCCAACGACGGCAAAGTGAAACCCCAGGGGCAAGGCCCGAAAATAAGCGCGCAACTTGGGGTTGGACAGAATTTTATCCAGCCCAACGTTCAGAAACCTGACCGAGGTGATGTCCACCAGGCGGCCAGCGGCAAACACCGCGCTGGTCAACCCCAGGGAGACCACCAGCATCGCCAATCGCGGGTATATGCTGCCGTTGATCAAATCGACGATGGGTTTCAACCGCTCCGGAATGGCCTGGAAGAACATGGCCATGACGATCACAGCCCAGGCCAGCAAATACATCCCCAATCCACGCGCCAGGTCGCCCCAGGAAAAAACGGGGTCTTGAGGAGATGGCTTGGGTTGGTCATTTTGTTTGTTCATGGTGTCACACTCCTATTCGGCAAATTATACGAAGCTTCTGCCTTTCCCCACCTTACAAAAAACCAACGGATGACTAACAAATCTGTTCAATGCCGCAAAACGGCAACGAGCGCCCAAAGCAGGGCGCTCGCCTGAAAAACCGCCTTTGCCGCGATTGGCCGGCTCGTTTACAGAGAGAGGAGCAACATGGTGCTGAACATATACAGCGAGGCATATTTGAACAGCCCGAAGTTCACCCGCTCCGAGGGGCGCACCAGGCTGAGCACCGCCAGCACCAGCAATCCCAGGGAAAGCAAAGCAATGAGCTGCAAATACCCCCAGGCCGTTCCCAGTTGCCAGGCGATGCCGCCGATGACTGCCGCGGCCAGCACACTGGCAACGGCGATGATCCAGCGGGTCGTTGTCTCGCCATAGGTTGAAGGGAAGGTCGGCACGCCGGCCCGACTGTAGTCAACGCCATAGCGCAAGCTGAAGGTGAGGATGTGCGTCGGGATCCACAATAAGATCGACAGAGCCAGCAACAACCCGACTGCATCGATCGCTCCCACGCCCAGCACGCGCCCCGCCAGGATCGGCATCCCGCCGGAAACACCGCCCCAGACGATCGACCAGCAGGTGCGACGCTTCAGCCAGATGGTGTAAACCACCACATCGAAGAACAAACCGGCAAAGACGACCAAGCCATACAGCGGATCCATCCATACCGCCAGGCCAACGCCTAACAGCGAGAGGACCAGCCCCAGGCGCAGAGCCTCATTTGGCGGCAGTTCTCCACTGGGCAGGGGACGCCGCGAGGTGCGCGCCATGCAGGCGTCGATGTCCCGGTCGTACCACATATTGAGCACCGTGCTGCCACTGATCGCCAGCAGCAGGCTGAGGCTCAACCCCAGCAGCGTGCGCCAGTGCGTCACCGGGCAGCGGGCGGTAAAGTATCCGGCCAGGCCGGTCAACAACAACAACGCCGTTTGCATACTTTTGATCAGCGGCCAATAAAGCCGGATTTTCTTGCGCAAGACTTGCATGGCGACCTTCCTCCTCTTTTTGGCGGCTTCAGGGTTGAGCATCACGCGCGCAACGGAAGCCGACATCCGGCGCGTAATACTCCGGCCCGGCCATGTTGAACTTCCAGACGCGCAGGTCCACTTCATACGAATAGTAGCTGCCACCGCGCAAGTTGCGGTAATGCATGTCGGCGAAATCGTCTCCTATCCATTGCCAGACATTGCCAGCCATATCATACAGGCCGTAAGGGCTGGGAGAATCAAGCGTCTCATACCCGTCGTAGGTTCGCCCATTGTAAAAACCGACCGGCGTCGTATTCCCCAGTTTGCCGAACATGCGCTCGAAAAGGTCGAAGGACGAATAGTAGTTGGCGTTGTTGGGCGCGATCTCATCTCCCCAGGGGAAGGGACGGCCATGCCCTTCTTCATCGATTTCCACACCGCGGGCCGCCTTCTCCCATTCGGCATCCAGCGGCAGCCGCCAACCGTAAAACTCGCAGTAGGCATTGGCGCCAAACCAAGAAACCATCGTCATCGGGTGGTTGGCATACTCAGGGATCGGCGCAAAGGTCTCGCCGTCGAAGGTCAGGCGCAAGGGCGCCTCCTCCAGCGGAATGTATAGTTTCACCCCGGGTTCAATCCGCATTTCGTGATCGTACCCATCAAAGGGGTCGCCGGGATAATACCCGCCCACGCCTTCCACCGTGCGGAGGGCCACATACTCATCGTCTTCCACGTTGAAGCCGGAATCGACCTCAATGGCCCCGATGGTCAAAACGCCAGCGGCCAGCGCCTCGTTCAAAAAGCGGGCATATTGCGCCACCGTCACATCGGTGACCATGATCTCATAATCGTAAGGCAGGTCGCGGAGGGCATCGTGCTGCCCGTAGGGGAAGGGGCCGGCCGGGACCAGCGCCCAGGCCTCCGGGTCTATGCCCGTATCAATGTACGGCGGCGTTATGGCGCCCACTTCCGGGGCGGAAGAACAACCGCTCAACACCAGCAGCGCAACCAGCATCGCCAGAAACAGACGTTTCATTTTTCGGCCTCCTTGAGGATGGCCTGAATTTCTTCCAGGCGCTGTTTTTGATCTTCCAGTTCGGCTTGCAACGACGCTTTTTGTTCCAGCGTCAATTCCTGGCTCCAGGCGCCCTGTTCCAGGAACAAGTCCACCAATCGCCAAATCATGACCAGGGCCAACACAATGAGCACGGTGGCCAGGCCAAAATCCATCAGCAGCATGGTCCAGTTGACCACATTCTGCTGCGCCGCAGCGCTGACGAACAGCCGCTTCATCGAGAAGACCGTCGCCGAGGCAAAGGCCAGGTCGGAACAAAGGATGATCGTCCAGCCAACGATCTGCCGTTTACGTCCCTTCAGGCCGGCCAGGTCGAGGTAATAGAACAGGATAATGGTGGCGATCAGCGCCGAGAGGATGTGCCAGTGCCCGGTCAGGGTGATGCGTTCTTCGCGCAGCGGCCACACCCGAAAGATATCCTCCAATTTGACCGCCATGAAAATCCCCACGCCGCTGACGGTGAAATTCA
>WGAD01000059.1 GCA_015489255.1 Anaerolineales bacterium
ATTGATGCTCAACGCGGCCAATCTGGCCTTCGTCTCCTTTGCCCAGGCCTTTGGCGATTTGAGCGGGCAGGTCTTCGTCTTCTTTGTGATGACGGTCGCCGCCGCCGAAGTGGCCGTGGGGCTGGCGCTGATCGTGACCATCTTCCGCACCCGGCATTCGATCAACATCGACCAGTTGAACGGCCTGAAAGGATAATCGGGAGGCGCTATGCTCTTGAGTGAAGCAACCCATTCCGCAGGATTTTTCTTCCTCGCGCCCTGGTTGGTGTTCGTGCCGTTGATCGGCTTGTTGATCAACCTGATCTTCGGGCGCCGCTTCAGCGAAAAGACCATCGGGACGATCGCCAGCCTGGCCGCCGGGACGGATTTCGTCATCGCTGTGCTCCTGGCCTGGTCTCTGGCCGCTGCGGGCGGCCACGAGGCGCAGGTCACCCTGGCTGAGTGGATCCACATCGGCAATTTACAGCTGGATTGGACCTTCCGCGTGGACACCCTCTCGGTGATGATGATGTTGGTGGTGTCTGGCGTGGGCACGCTGATCCACATTTACGCCATCGGTTACATGCACGAAGACGTGCGCTACAAGAACGACCCGGGGCGCTATCGCCGCTTCTTCATTTACCTGAATCTCTTCATCGCCATGATGATGATCCTGGTCAGCGGCGATTCCTACCTGATGCTCTTCGTCGGCTGGGAGGGCGTCGGTCTGTGCTCCTTCCTGCTGATCGGCTTCTGGTACGATATGGATACCCTGGGGCGCCCTTCATGGGCCAATTCCAACGCGGCCAAAAAGGCCTTCATTGCCAACCGCGTCGGTGATTTCGGCTTCTTGCTGGCGGCCTTCACCATGTTTTGGTATTTTGGCACCCTGCAATTCGATGGTGTCTTTGCTGCCGCGCCCCAGGCCTCCGAAGGTGTGATCCTGGCGGTTACCCTCTTCCTGCTGATTGGTGTGACCGGAAAATCGGCGCAAATTCCGCTTTACATCTGGCTGCCGGATGCCATGGCCGGCCCGACGCCGGTTTCGGCGTTGATTCACGCCGCCACCATGGTGACGGCTGGCGTCTATCTGGTGGCGCGTTCTGCGCCCTTGTATTCCCTTTCGCATCAGGCGCAATACATCGTTGCCATGGTAGGCGGGGTGACGGCGCTCTTCGCCGCCACCATCGCTGTTGGGCAGTACGATATCAAAAAGGTACTGGCTTATTCCACCATCAGCCAGCTGGGCTTCATGGTAGCCGCTGTCGGTATGGGGGCTTATGTGGCGGGGCTTTTCCACCTGGTGACCCACGCCTTCTTCAAGGCGTTGCTCTTCCTCTCCGCCGGTTCGGTTATCCTCGGGATGGAGCGCGGGCATCATCACCTGGCGCACCACGGCCACGGTGATGCTCATCACGAGGAAGAAGTCTTCGACCCGGGCGACATGCGCAACATGGGCAACCTGCGCAAGCGCATGCCGGTGACCTTTACCGTGTATCTGATCGGGGCGCTGGCGTTGGGCGGCATCTTCCCCTTTGCCGGCTTCTGGTCGAAAGACGAGATCCTGGCGGAGGCCTTCAAAGAGTTCAAAACGGTCTACTGGCTGCTGGCGATCGCCGCTTTCTTCACCGCCTTTTACATGGGGCGTCAGATCTGGATGGTGTTCTTTGGCAACGAGCGCACCGAGGTGGCCGCCCATGCCGAGGAAAGCCCGCGGGTGATCACGGTGCCGTTGATGATCCTGGCCGCCCTTTCTACTCTCGGGGGCGCGCTGAACCTTCCCGGTTTGCACACCCTCGAAACCTGGGTCGAGCATACCTTTGAGGCGGTTGGGGTTCATTTGAACGTTGGTGAATTCAACCTGACGGTAGCCCTCTCATCCACCGGGCTGGCGTTGCTGGCGATCTTCCTTTCCTGGCTCTTGTATGGTCGCAAGCCCCTGCAAGCCGGGGACGCAGACCCGCTCAAGAAGATGCTCGGCCCGATCTTCACCGGTATGGAAAACAAATGGTGGGTGGACGAAGGCTATCAGGCGCTGGTGATCGATCGGTACAACGACCTGGCACGTTTCCTGGCGCAAACCCTCGACTGGGACTTTTGGCACGACTGGTTCCACGAGAAGGTGATCGCTGGCGCTTATCATGGGCTGGTGGCCTTCCTCTCCGACCCGATCGACCGGGGACTGATTGACGCCGCCGCCAATGGGCTGGCCCGCCTGACCAAGAATTCTGCGGCCTCGTTGCGCCGCTTGCAAAATGGTTTTGTCCGCAGTTATGCCCTGTCAGTGCTGTTGGGTGTGGTGCTGATTATGGGATATTTGCTCATCAAATAATCGAAAACGAGGACAGACACTATGGACTTTGTCTTGCATCCCCTCAACCTGGTGACCTTTTTTCCGCTGGTAGGCGTGCTGGCCTTGTTCTTCATCGACAAGGAGAACAAGGAAGCCATCCGCTGGACGGCGCTGGTGACCTCGCTGATCACCTTTGTCATTTCGCTTTGGGTGCTGTTCGGCAGCGGGTACGACCCGGCCAACCCCGATTTGCAACTGGTCATCCGCAAATCCTGGATCCAGGTCGCCAACTGGGACATCACCTACGCGCTGGGCGTGGACGGCTTGAGCATCCTCCTGCTGCTGCTGACCACCTTCCTCACCCCCATCGCCATCCTTTCCACCTGGACGGCGATCGAAGACCGCGTAAAAGACTTCATGCTCTTCTTCCTCCTCCTGGAAGTGGGCATGATCGGCGTCTTCCTGGCGCAAGATTTGTTCCTGTTCTACATCTTTTGGGAATTTACCCTGGTGCCGATGTACTTCCTGGTGGGCATTTGGGGCGGCCCCAACCGCATCTACGCGGCCATTAAATTCTTCCTCTACACCATGGCCGGTTCTATCCTCATGCTGCTGGCTATCCTTTGGCTGGGCATTCATCAGGGCACCTTCTACGTACCGCAGCTGATCGAGATGGGCGGCATTCCGCTCAGCGTGCAGAAGTGGCTCTTCCTGGCCTTTGCGCTGGCCTTTGCCATCAAGGTCCCCATGTGGCCGCTGCACTCCTGGCTGCCCGATGCCCACGTGCAGGCGCCGACGGCGGGCTCGGTCATCCTGGCCGGTGTGCTGCTGAAGATGGGTACCTATGGTTTCTTGCGCTTCAACCTGCCGCTGTTCCCGCAGGCTGCCGTCAAGTATGCGCCGACCATGGCGCTGCTGGCGGTGATCGGCATCCTCTATGGCGCGGCGGTGTCTTACGCCCAGCAAGACGCCAAAAAACTGGTGGCTTATTCCTCGGTCAGCCACCTGGGGTTCGTCATGCTGGGCATCTTCGCCCTCAATTCCCAGGGCGTGCAAGGCGCCATTTTGCAGATGATCAACCACGGTTTGAGCACCGGCGCCCTCTTCCTCCTGGTGGGCATGGTGTATGAGCAGACCCACACCCGCGATTTGAACGTCTACGGCGGGCTGTGGAAGGTGATGCCGGTATACGGCACGCTGATGTTGATCGTCACCCTGTCTTCCATGGGGCTGCCGGGGTTGAACGGCTTTGTCGGCGAGTTCACCATTTTGCTGGGGGCGTTTGGCTCCCAGGCCATCGGCTCGCCCTGGTATGCCGGCCTGGCTGCCGCTGGCGTGATCCTGGCCGCCGTGTACATGCTGTACATGTACCAGAAGATGTTCCTCGGCCCGCAGGGTTCCATTGTGGAAGAAGTGAAAAAACACGGCCATGCCCTGCGCGACCTGAACGCGCGCGAGATCATCACCCTTGTTCCGCTGCTGGTCTTCATCTTCTGGATCGGCTTGTACCCCAAGCCGTTCTTTGCGCTGATGGCCCCCTCGGTGGATAAATTGATCAACATTGTGCAGACGGCTGCAATGGCGATGCACTAGACTGGCTGACGCGCCCTGCGCGTTCGATGAGATGGAGTGACTATGGCGCAACTTGACTTTTACACGCTCCTGCCCACCGTTGTCCTGATGGCCTGGGCCAGCGGCTTGCTGATCGCCGATTTGTTCATCCCGCGCGATCGCAAGGCCTGGACGGCCGGGCTTGCGGCCCTCGGCCTGGCTCTGGCCCTTGGCCTGACCCTGGCGCAGATCGGCCGCACGGGGACGGGCTTCGCCGGCATGGTGACGCTGGACCCCTTTGCCGTGCTGGCCAATTCGTTGCTGCTGGTGAGCGGCTTGCTGGCAGTGGGCCTTTCCTTTGGCTATTTGCGGCGGCGGGACATTGACCGCGGCGAGTATTATTCGCTCACTTTGTTCAGTGTGGCGGGCATGATGCTGATGACCCAGGCCGCCGACCTGATCGTCGTCTTCCTGGCGTTGGAGATGTTCTCCCTGCCCCTGTATGTACTGGCTGCTTTTGCCCGCCCGCAACCGGATTCCGAAGAAGCGGGCCTCAAATACTTCCTCCTGGGCGCTTTTTCCGCCGGCTTCCTGATCTATGGCATCGCCCTGGTCTATGGGGCAACGCAAACCACCGCCCTGGCGGGCGTGGTGACGGCAGTCGCCACCGGTACGGCCTCCCTGCCCTTGCTGGCCGCTGGCGCCGGTTTGATCCTCGTCGGCTTGGGCTTCAAGGTGGCCGCCGTCCCCTTCCACATGTGGACGCCGGATGTCTACCAGGGCGCCCCGACCTCCGTCACGGCTTTCATGGCCGCCGGCGCAAAGATCGCCGGCTTCGCCGCCCTGATGCGGGTCTTCGTACAGGCCTTCCCCGTTTTAGGCGAAAAACTCACCCCCATCCTGTGGACGCTGGCCGCCCTGACCATGTTCCTGGGTAACCTGGTGGCGATCGCCCAATCGAACATCAAACGCATGTTGGCCTATTCCAGCATCGCCCACGCCGGTTACATCCTGATGGCGCTGACGGCCTATGCCAACCCGCAAATGCGGCAGATGGCCGTTTCCGCTGCGCTTTTCTACCTGCTGGCGTATGCGCTGACCAATTTCGGCGCCTGGGGCGTGGTGGCGGCGCTGGAAAAACAGAACGGCGGCGGCCTGGAATTGAACGATTACGCCGGCCTGGGACGCAAGTCGCCGGCCCTGGCGGCGGCCATGACGATCTTCATGCTTTCGTTCACCGGTGTGCCGCCCACCCTGGGGCTGATCGGCAAAATTTACCTCTTCCGGGTCACCGTCGAAGCCGGTTTCATCGGCCTGGCCGTGATCGGCGTGCTCACCTCGCTGGTCTCTGCTTATTATTACCTGCGCGTGGTGGTGGTCATGTACATGCGAGAAGGCGAACCCGAAGCCAGTATGGACGGCTGGCACAAGGCGGTGATCGCCCTTTCGGCGGCCCTGACGGTGCTGCTCAGCCTGGCGCCGGCGGCCTTGTTCTCCCTGGTCTCCGGGGCGACCCTGTTGTTCTGAACGTTTCCTGGTGCTGTCCTGAGGCCGTCCGCGCATTGGGCGGCCTTTTCTTTTGGCGAGGAACCATGCTCAAAGCTTTGATTTTCGATTTCGACGGCTTGATTCTGGATACGGAATGGCCGGTGTACCAGGCCTGGCGGCGGTTGTACGCCGAGGCCGGCCAGGAACTGGATTTGCAGCGCTGGGGGCGCATCGTCGGCGGGGAGGCGGATGCCGGTTTTCACCCGTTGCGCCACCTGGAAGCATTGACCGGCAGACGGTACGACAAAGCCGCAGTGGAAGCGCAGATCCACGCCTGGGAGATGGAGGCGCTGCGGACGGCGCAGCCCATGCCCGGGGTGGTGGCGCTGCTGCGCCAGGCGCACGAGGCCGGCCTCCCACTGGCGATCGCTTCCAGCTCACTCCACGCCTGGGTCGATGGTCACCTGAAGCGGCTGAATCTGATGCCTTTTTTCCGGACGATCGTTTGCCGCGACGACGTGACGCAGGCCAAGCCGGCGCCAGACCTGTTTTTGCTGGCGGCTTCGCGGCTGGGGGTGAGGCCGGGGGAGGTGGTCGTTCTGGAGGATTCCCCAAACGGGGTGCTGGCGGCGCGGCGCGCCGGAATGCGGGTGGTTGCTGTTCCCAACCGGGTGACCCGTGGGTTAAAATTTAACCGTCCCGATTGGACGGTGGATTCTTTAGAGGCGGTGAGCCTGGCGACCTTGGCCGCGCTCCTTTCTCCTGACGGCTGACCGCCGCGCGCATGGAAGGAGGCAGAACCATGCTGGATGTGAAATCGGTTCCCTGGCAAAAGCTGCTTCGCCCTTACAAACGCGCCGATTGGCGGCGGGCCTGGCAGCAAGTGTTGAACACGATCCCGCCTTTTCTGGCTTTGTGGGTGGCGACTTTGTGGGCTGCTGCACACGCTCGCTGGTGGCTGGCCGTTCTCCTGGCGGTGTTGTCGGCGGCCTTTATGGTGCGCACCTTTATCCTCTTCCACGATTGCGGGCACGGTTCCTTTTTCCCTTCACGCAAGGCCAACGAAGCCCTGGGCTTTGTGACCGGCGTTCTCACGTTTACGCCCTCGTATCGCTGGTGGCACGACCACGCCATTCACCATGCCACCGCGGGCGATCTGGATCGGCGCGGCACGGGCGATGTCTTGACTTTGACGGTCGATGAATATCTGGCTCTGCCCTGGCATCGCAAACTGGCCTATCGGGTAATGCGCAACCCGCTGATCTTGTTTACGGTGGGCGCGTTTTTGGTGTTTGCCGTTGTGCAGCGGTTTTTCAGCCCTCGGGATGGACGCCGCGAGAAGTGGAGCGTCATTTGGACGAACCTGGCGCTGGTGGCGTGGGCCTCGTTTTGGGTCTGGCTCTTCGGTTGGCGGGCGTACCTCTTTGCCCAATTGCTGACCCTGTCGCTGGCGGCCAGCGCCGGGGTGTGGCTCTTTTATGTGCAGCACAATTTCCCCGGGACGTATTGGGCGCGCCACGCAGACTGGGATTTTTACCGCGCGGCGTTGGAGGGCAGTTCTTTTTATCAGCTGCCGCCGGTTTTGCAGTGGTTCTCGGGCAATATCGGTTTTCATCACATTCACCATATAAGCCCGAAAGTGCCAAATTATTTTCTGCCGCAATGTTATGCGGAAAACCCGGCGTTTCATGTGCGCCCTTTGACGCTTTCCGAAAGCCTGAAATGCCTGCGTCTGCGGCTGTGGGACGAGCACAGCCGGGAGATGGTCGGTTGGGAGGCCATTCGCAAATACCGTTTGCATCGGGCCGGCGCTTGAGCGGCCGGTGTGGACTTCGCCCTGCTCGGCCCACGAAAAACCGCTGATTGGGCGGTTGCTGAGATTGTCGAAGCGTAGCGGACGTTGGCCTGCGTACCGAAACCAGCGCGTCGCGCTCCGTAACGCGAAATTGGTTTCGCAGATTTTCCTGCCCGAAATACATTTCAGGCTACATTGGCCTCGGTATGAGGATTGCGCCGTCACTCGGCCAACGCAACCGACAGACCGCGCCCCGTGCAAAAAAGCCTCCCGCACCTGGGAGGCTTTTTCGTTTGCGCTACCAGCCCTCACCCTTGGCCGTACAACTGACGGTGAACCACGCTCAAAGCCCGCACTTGTTCAGCCGCGTGATAGGAAGAGCGCACCAGGGGGCCGCTTTCCACCCAGCGGAAACCAATTTCCAGGCCAAAGGCCTTTAGTTCGTTAAACTCTTCCATGGTGTAATAGCGATCGATCGGCCAATGCTTGCGGCTGGGTTGCAGGTATTGCCCGATCGTCAAAATGTCCACCCCCCAGGTGCGCAGGTCGCGCATGGTATCCTTTACTTCTGCCATCGTCTCGCCAAGCCCAACCATCAACCCCGACTTGGTCAACACGTCTGGATCGAGCTTTTTGGCGTTCGTCAGGGTGGCCTCGGCCCAGGCGTAATTGTCCTGTGGCTGAATGGTTTTGAACAGGCGCGGCACAGTTTCCACGTTGTGGTTCAGGATCTCCGGGCGGGCGTCCATGACGATCTTCAAAGCCTCCAGGCTGCCTTTGAAGTCGGGAATGAGCACCTCGATTGAGCAGCCCGGGCGCAGTTCGCGGATGCGGCGGATGACAGCGGCAAAGATCGGCGCACCGCCATCGAGGCGCTCATCGCGGTTGACCGAAGTGATAACAGCGTGCTGTAACTGCATATCACGGACGGCCTGCGCCACGCGCTCCGGTTCTGCCCAATCGAGGGCCGGCGGGCGGCCGTGTTTGATATCGCAAAAGCGGCAGGTGCGGGTGCAAATGTCGCCCAGCATCAGGAAGGTGGCCGTGCCGCTGCCCCAGCATTCGCCCAGGTTGGGGCACATGGCCTCCTCGCAAACGGTATGCAGCGCCTTGCTGCGCATCAGCTGGTGTACCTTTTCGTAGGTTTCGCCGGCTGGGGCGCGAACCTTGATCCACGGCGGACGGCGCAGGGGTTTGGTATTGACCTTTTGCGGGTCAACGCGATCGCGGGTAGGAGAAGAAGGCATGGGATTTCCTCGTCAAAAAAAAGGTGGATGGCCCGCTCCGGGCCGGGTACATTGTACCCCGAACAAGGGCGGCGTCAAGCCTCCCCGCTGCGGCGGGGCGTTTGATCCTCTTCTGCCTGGACGATCAACCACAAGCCCCGGCGTTCCACCACCCGGACGCGCTGACGGGGCGCCACTGGCCCGCGGTGCGGGTCTTCCAGGCGGGCGCTCCACAACTGCCCCCGGTAGCGCACCTGTCCGCGCGGACGGAGCGGGGTGACCGCTATCGCCATCTCTCCTGGTTGGACGCTCAGGCTGTCGAACCCGGGCTGGCGTAACATGCGCACGGCAAAGCTGACGATGAGGCCGAAAGAGAGACCGATCGCCAGCCCCACAGCAACGACCAACGGAACGGAGACCTGCCAGTAGGCGGGGGTGTTGCTGGAATTGAAGAGCAGCAGCGCCCCGCCGATGAAAGTGGCGATGCCGGCGGCGGTCAGCGCGCCGTGGGTAGGGGCTTTGATGTCCAGGATGAAAAGGCCAAACGAAATCGCCATCACGCCCAGCCCCAGCCAGTTGACGGGCAAAACGCCCAGGCCATATGCCGCCACCGACAGGCTGAGCAGCCCCAGCGTGCCCGCCGCCCAGCCGCCCGGCGCCGACAGTTCCAGCAAAATGCCTTGTACGCCGAGGGTGAGCAAAATGAAGACGATGTTCGGGTCTACCAGCAGGCCGAGCAGGTGTTCTATCAGGCTGGGTGGGATTTCGGTTACCGTGGTGCGGGCGGTGGTCAGGGTGGCTGGGCCCTCTGCCAGGTGAACGGTGCGCCCATCCATTTGCAGCAGAAACTCGTTCAGGTCGGCGGCCAGCAAGTCCACCAGCCCGGCCTGGTAGGCTTCCTCGGCGCTGACGGCCAGGCCCTCGTCAATGGCGGCCTCGGCCAGGGCAATGGCCTCCTGACCGCGCCATGCGGCCCAGGCGCGAACATCGGCCTTGATGATGTTGCTGACTTTGGCCTTCATGGAGTCGTCCAGGTCCTCCCCGCTGAGGCCGACGGGGGTAGCCGCGCCGATGACAGTTTCGGGGGCCATGGCGCTGGCGTGGGCGGCCAGGGTGAGCAACATGCCGGCGCTGCCCGCCATTGCGCCCCGTGGCGAGATGTACACCAGGACGGGCACGGAACTGTTGCGCATGGCCTGGGACATTTCCAGGGTTGCGTCCAGCTGCCCACCGGGCGTGTTGAGGACAATGACCAGGGCGGTGGCTTGTCGGCTTTCGGCAAGTTGCAGGGAACGCTGGAAGTAGAGATTGGTAGCCGGTGAGATGACGCCATCGATGGACATGACCATCACTTGCCCGCTAGCATCGGCCTGGGCGGGCGCGGTCAGCCCAAACAGGAGGAAGAAAATCCAGAGAACGAACCGCTTTTTCATACCCTCATTATACAGCACAGGCGCGGCCTGCGGCTCAACCAGCGGGGATCGCGTTGGCCGAGCAGGGCGAAGCCCGTAGCGAGGCCAACCGCAAGGGGGCAAAATTTTGTATAATCAACCCAGCACACCCCCAGGAGGCGACCATGACCCGCAAACCCTTCCTCTCCCTGCTGGCGTTCACCCTGGCGC
>WGAD01000060.1 GCA_015489255.1 Anaerolineales bacterium
CCTGCTCTTCGGCCAACACCACCTCTAACAGGGTCTCAGGTAGGGTATAATGCATACGGTGAGCCATGATGGTACCTCCTTGTTTGGGTTTGAATCGCTCTCAAGGATACCACCTGGCTCACTCTTTTTACAGAAGAAATGATACACTACTAAAGGCGAAGACGTTTCAAGGCGGATTTCGCAATGCCAACGGAAAACCACGGCGCGAAAAGGTATTACTCAACTTGCGGCAACAAGACAATGTGTTGGGCAGGGTTGATTTTTCATGAAAAGCCGAAAGAGCAAATTCTATGTCGTCTGGAAAGGGCGTCAGCCGGGGATTTACGATTCCTGGGCGGCGTGCGAGGCACAGGTTAAGGGCTTTCCGGGGGCGGAGTTCAAGGCGTTTCCCACCCGCGCCATGGCGGAGGCCGCCTGGAAAGAAAGTTATGCGGCCTACAAGGGGAAAAACGTCGCCGCGCAACGCTGGCTGTTTGCGCCCAATCCGCCCGCACTCCCTTGCTTGTGCGTCGATGCCGCCTGTTCCGGTTCTCCGGGGCCATTGGAATATCAGGGGGTGTGGCTGCCGGGGGAGAAACAGGTTTTTCACCAGGGGCCGTTTGCGGAGGGGACGAACAACGTTGGCGAATTCCTGGCCATCGTCCACGCCCTGGCCTGGCTGGAAGAACAGGCGGATGAGAGGACGCCGGTCTATACCGATTCTCGCACGGCGCTCGCCTGGGTGCGAAAAGGCCGTTGTGGAACGACGCTGGCGTCCACGCGGAAGAACGCGCCTCTCTTCGCCCTGATCGCGCGCGCGGAACGCTGGTTGGCCGACCATCCGCGCGCCGCGGCGCGCGTGCGCAAGTGGGATACGGATACCTGGGGCGAGATACCAGCCGATTTCAATCGCAAATAGTTGTCTTTCCTGGCAACTTGTTGTATAGTGATACCATCGTATGCAGCGACTGGCTCTACATTCAACTGTTCAAAGGAGGAACCTATGAAACAGAATGAAGCCTGGGTTGATCGGATTATCCGTATGGTTGTCGGCGCGATTCTGGTGGTGATGGCCTTTATGGGTGCTGCCTCTGGGTTCATGATGTATGTGGCTTATCTGGTTGGGTTTATCTTTATCCTGACCGGTGCAGTGGGGTTCTGCCCCATTTATTCGGCTTTTGGCTTTAGCACGAAGAAAGAAGAATGACTGCCGCCCTTGCCTGAAGAGCAAAAAAACGCCCTCGCTGTTCGGAGGGCGTTTTTTTTGTTTTCAGAAGGTTTGCCAGCCCCAGATGATGATCATCACCAGACCGAGACTGAAGCGGGTGATGAAGGCCCAACCCCAGCCGATGAGCAAAGCTTTGGTGACTTGCCACGCCGCCAGCGCGTTGCGCTGGCGGGCGTATTCTGCCAGGTACAGGGTCAGAGGGGCGGCCAGCAGGCCGACGACCGGGGTGAGGAAGAAGCTGGCAATCAGGCCGCTGAGCAGCGCCACCCCAATGGAATGCCAGGAGGCGCCGTTCTGCCGGGCCTTTGTGCCCATGAGGACGTTATCGGCCAGAGAACCGATCACCATCAGGCCGGTGAGCAAAGCCAGCCAGCCCCAGCCGATTTGAAACCCTGTCGCCAGGGCGTGCAATATGGCCAGCCCCCAGATGACGACCAGGCCCGGAAAAACGGGGATGAGCAACCCGAGCAAGCTGATGACCATGAAAACCAGGATCGTGGCATCCAGGGCGGTTGACAACCAGGCCGGCATCTCAACCCTCCGCCCGGATGATTTCCACGCCGCCCATCCAGGGGCGGAGCACTTCCGGCACCACGACGCTGCCATCGGGCTGTTGGTAATTTTCCAGGATGGCGATCAGGGTGCGCGGCAGCCCCAGCCCAGAGCCGTTGAGGGTGTGCAGGTAGCCTTTCTTTCCTTCGGCGGTGCGATACTTGATGTTTGCCCGCCGCGCCTGAAAATCGCCGACGTTGGAGACGGAGGAGACTTCCAGCCATTCATTGCAGCCGGGCGCCCAAACTTCCAGGTCGTAGGTGATGCGGGCGCCGAACCCCAGATCGCCGGTGCACAATTGCTTGACCCGATAAGGCAAGCCGAGCAAGGCGAGGGTTTCTTCCGCATCGGCCAGCATTTTGTCGAGCATGGCGTCGGAATCCTCAGGCTGGCAGTAAATGTACATTTCCACCTTGTCGAATTGGTGCCCGCGTTTGATCCCGCGCACGTCGCGGCCGGCGCTCATCTTCTCGCGGCGGAAGCAGGGGGTATAGGCTGTGTAAAGCCGTGGCAGGCTTTCCACAGGCAAGATTTCGTTCATGTGCAGGCCGGTCAGCGGCACCTCTGCCGTGGGCACCATGTAGAGGTCTTCTTCGTGGTCTTTGTACAAATTGTCGGCAAATTTGGGCAGCTGCCCGGCGGCGAAGACGGTCTCGCTTTTGACCATGAAGGGCGGATATTTTTCCAGATAGCCTTGTTTGATGTGCAGGTCGAGCATGAAGGCGATCAGTGCACGCTGCAAGCGGGCGCCGGCGCCGCTGAGGACATAAAAGCGCGAGCCGGTGATCTTCACGCCGCGTTCGAAGTCGATAATTCCGAGGGCTGGTCCCAGGTCCCAGTGTGGTTGCGGGTCGAAGTCGAAGGCTGGGAGCTGTCCCACGGTTTTCAGCACCACATTGTCGTCTTCGTTTTTGCCATAAGGTGTGCGTGGATCGGGGATGTTGGGCAGGGAGGCCAGCAAGTTGTGCAGTTCGCGCTGAACGGTCTTCAAGTCGGCGTCGAGGGCGCTGATGCGGTCGCCGACGGCGCGCATGGCTTCGATTTTGGCCTGTCGTTCTGCCGGGTCTTTCATGCGGCCAATTTGTTTGGAAACGGTATTGCGCTCGGCGCGTAAAGCTTCCACTTCGGCGATCAGCGCACGGCGACGCGCGTCTAGCTGGATGATGGTTTCCACGGGGGATGTATCCATTTGGCGGTCTGCCAGCGCCTGGCGGACGATCTGCGGGGATTCGGTGATCAGTTTAAGTTCAAGCATGTTTGCACCTCCGGAGCGAAAAGAAATACGCCCCCCTCGTCAGCAGGACGAGGGGGGCGCTCGTGGTGCCAC
>WGAD01000061.1 GCA_015489255.1 Anaerolineales bacterium
CCTATGACCCGGCTTTTGTGGCGGCGCTGAAGGCGCAGGTGCCTCACGAAGCGCGGCGCTGGGACAGAGACCGGCGGGCGTGGCTGGTGGATGCAGCCCAGCGGGCGCAGGTGGTGCACCTGGCGGAGCAGTATTTCGGCAATGTGCGGGTGCAGTTGGGGATGCTGCCCACGGCGCCGGTGGAGCAGGAGCGGATGCTGGAGGTGCGGTATTTGGGACGCACCAAGCCGCGGGGCAACGGGGAGCGCACGGCCTTTGCGTGGGTGGACGGTGGCTGGAATGCGATTTTCCCGGAGGCGGTGCTGCGGCGCTGGTTCGACGGCACGGAAGCGCGCCCGGGCGACGCGCCCACGCTGTGGCAGGTGCTCGGTATTCCTACGGGGAGCGACGATGCGGCCATCAAGCGGGCCTATCGCCGCATGGTGAAGCAATGGCACCCGGATGTGTGCAAGGAGCCGGACGCGGCAGAGCAGTTTCAGGCTATTCAGCGGGCGTATGAGATCCTGAAAGACCCGGTGAAGCGGGCGAAGTACCAGGCAGGGCTGATGTTAGCGGCCAGCCTGCCAGCAGATGCCCAGGCCGAAACCGCCCCCCAGGGCTACCGAGCGCCGCTGCGATGCGGGCTGGTGCGCGCCAGGGGGCGCGAGGTGCTGGGCCGCTTTGTGGTGAGCGAGATTCTGGCCTGGGACGACATTACGAACGCACGCGGCGAAGTGTTGGTGAGCAGTTGGCCGCCGGGGGCTGACCACTTCGTGGAGGTGTGGCAATGACGGGCACAGCCATCGTTCCGGGGAGCCTGACGGCCATTGCCAGGCAGCAGGGCGCAAGCCTGGCCGAGGCATTTGTGAATGTGGATGCGGTTGTGATTGTGGATGTGAGCGGGAGCATGGCGGCAAAGGACAGCCGCGGCGGGAAGAGCCGCTATGAGGTGATGCTGGAAGAACTGGCAGCCCTGCAAGCCAACCTGCCGGGGCGGGTGGCGGTAGTGGCATTCAGCGATGCGCCGGTATTCGTACCGGGCGGGCAGCCGCCGCTTCTGGGCGGCACAACCGACATGGCGGCGGCGCTGCGCTTCGTGAAGCCTGCCGATGTGGCAGGGGTGCGGTTCATCATGGTGAGCGACGGCGAACCTAACGACCCTGGCGAGACGTTAGCGGCGGCGCACACGTTCCAGCAGCGGATTGACGCCATTTATGTGGGTCCAGAGGAACGCCCGCTGGGGCGGGACTTCCTGCAGCGGCTGACCGAAGCAAGCGGCGGCCAGACGCTGACGGCGGCGCTGGTGCAGAATCTGGCCCTGGAAACGGCCAGGCTGATGTTGACCGATGGGCAATGATGTGCAATGGGCGAAACGCTGATGCGACGACTGCTCAACACGGGCATATCAGCCCACGACGCGATGGTGCTGGACGAGCACTTTGCCAGCGAGAAGGGCTTCCTGGAGGGGCTGGAAGACGTTGCCCGCCTATTGGCCTTCGATGGGCCGGCGGGCATCCTTCCCCCCGCCGGGGAGCCGTGGCGCACGCTGTGGGAAGCCATGCAAAACGAGCCGCCAGAAGCCCGCGGCGAGGCGTTTGCCGAGGCGCTGGCCGGTTTCCCCCCAGAAGTGCAGGTGGCCATCAGTGGCGCGGTTTCCACACGCCAGGGCGAACTGGTGCGCTTTCAGGACGAACTCAACAACAAGAAGCGCCGCCAGACGAAGGATTACATTCTGGCGTTGGCGAATTTGGGCTACACCTTCCGCATGAACCTGTGCGACGACAGCATCGAGGTGAGCGGTGAGCGGCTGACGGACCCGCTGCGAGCCGAGATTCGGGCGAAACTGCGAGACACGGGCATTCGAGAAGTCAATGTAGCCGAGGATGCCTACATGGCCGAGGCGTGGAAGAACCGTTACCACCCTGTGCGAGATTTCCTTTTCGGCCTGAAGTGGGACGGCAAAGACCACCTGGGCAACCTGGCAAGCCATTTTCAGGACGAGCAGGGCGTTTTTGCCATCTGGCTGCGGCGGTGGGCCATTGGCGCAGTGGCGCGGGTGATGGCCAACGGCGTGCAGAACCGAATGCTGGTGCTGGACGGGCCGCAGGGCATTGGCAAGAGTTACTTCGCCCGCTGGATCGCCAGCCCATTAGACGGCTATTTCTACGAGGGGCCGATCAACCCCGACGACAAGGACGACCGCATTCGGTTGATGCGGGTGTGGATTTGGGAAGTGACAGAACTGGGCGCGACAACCCGCCGGGCTGACCGGGAGGCGCTGAAAGGCTTCCTGAGCCTGCGGGAGGTGACAGTGCGCAAACCCTATGGCCGCTATGACGTGGTGAAGCCTGCGATGGCGAGTTTCATCGGCACGGTAAACAATGAAGCGGGCATTCTGACCGACTATACAGGCAACCGGCGCTTCATGGTGACGCGGTTGACGGGCATCGACTGGGGCTATACGCAACTGCGCCCCGAAGACATTTGGGCGCAGGCCACAGCGCTATACCTGGATGGGGAGCCGTGGGAATTGACGAAGGAGGAATGGGCAAAGGCGGAGGAAATCAACGAGTATTACACGGTGGAAGACCCGGTGCAGGGTGCGCTGCTGAAGCACTTTGAGATTGACCCCCAGCGGCAGGATTGGTGGATGGCGACGGTGGATATTGTGCGGATTTTAGAGGCGGAAGGTTACCGATGGAGCACGCTGCGGGGCGCGAGCATGGCCATTGGGCAGGCAGCGGCGGCGCTGGGGCTGCGGAAACTCAAGAGGCGAGCAGGTTCATCCAGCCCTGTATGGGGTTGGGCAGGTATTCGGCAGAAGAGCGTCTTACCGTGAAAATTGCGAGGCTGAACATGGCAGGTTGGAACAGGTTGGAACAAGGTTGGAACACAAAAAAGCGCTTACAGAGTGCATTAAATATAGAAA
>WGAD01000062.1 GCA_015489255.1 Anaerolineales bacterium
GAATTCGTAAACGGCCAGAGTGAGCGCTGTTGGGGAGAGCATTTCTCCCACAGCCAGCTGCGTCAGGATGGCGCTCCAGGCTGCGGTGGCGACGCCGACAGAAGCCAAAGCGTAGGCCCGTTGGGGGTGGTGGCCGAGAATCCAGTTATAGATGGGCACTTTGAAGGGCTTGCCGCCCGCCGAGAGCAGCCCGGTCAACCCGCCGGCTAGAAAGGCGATCGGCGCCTGCCATGCCGGATGGGCTGGGGATTCTTTTTGTGGTATGGGTTTGACGGTCACCAGGCGGATGCCGACCAGAATGGCGTAGATTCCCAGCGTCAGCAACAAAGCTTTGGCGGAGAGTTGCAGTCCGAGCAGGCGTCCCAACATGCCTCCCAGGATGCTGGGGATGATGATCATCGCCCAATCTTCCTGAACGGATGTGAACACCTGTGTTTGGCGAAGCGCCATCATCAGGGAGGCAATGGCAACGACTACCAGGTTGATGCTTACTGCTTGCTGAATGGGCAGTCCCAACATGCTGACCAGCAGGACGACCAGGAAGAAGCGGTCTACCCAGGACTGGATGGACGCCGTCACGAAGCCAACGATGATGCCGGCGAAAAGCCCTTTGATGAGAATTGCGAGAGCCATGCTGTTCATATCCTCCGGATGCGTTTTGTATGTGTTGCCAATGATGGCTGTACGAGAAAGCCAATCGCTCTTTCGGCTGGTTGGGAAGGGGCGATCTGGTGTGGAATGGATGGTTGCTCCAGTTACAAAGCGTTGGTAACGGTTCTATAATGGTTGGCGCATGAAAAAACAATGGAACAATGGTCCAAGGCTTCAGTCTCTTGACATCAGCCCGCAAGCAACGCAACGACGATAGCGGCCAAAGCCAGCCAGGGTAAATACTTGCGCAGAAAGACGAAGCCCTTGTGCTATATGGCAGCACGCCTAGGTAATCGCGTTGTTGATAAGTTCTGCTACCTTTGCCGGGCCGGGGTGCCCAACGGCAATGACCTTTTCATCCACCACCAGCGCCGGTGTGCTCATCACGCCGTAGGCCATGATGGCCGGGATGTCGGTCACGTATTCCACCGTTGCATGCCACTGCTTGGCGACGACCAATTGCTGAACATCATGGAGTAATCTTTGGCAGGTTGGGCAGCCGGTGCCCAGGACTTTAATGGTGTGCATGTTTTTTTCCTAAAAATTGGTGCGGTTGGAGAGGCAGCCCGTCTTTTGGGGCACAGGGGTTAAGAAGCCGTCTTCATGGGCAAGAAAAGTTTGTTCTTCAGCCAAAAAGCGACGTTAACCAACCCGATCATCACCGGCACTTCAATCAACGGCCCGATGACCGCCGCGAAAGCGGCTCCGGAATTGATGCCGAAGACGGCCACTGCCACTGCAATAGCCAGTTCAAAATTGTTGCTGGCGGCGGTAAATGCCAGCGTGGTGGCCTGGCTGTAATTTGCGCCAATGCGATGGCCCATCCAGAAGGAGACCAGGAACATAATCACAAAGTACAGCGTCAGAGGAATGGCGATGCGCACCACATCCAGCGGGATGCTGACGATCAGGTCGCCTTTCAGGCTGAACATCACCACGATGGTGAACAGCAAGGCGACCAGCGTCAATGGGCTGATGCGGGGCACGAATACTTCGTGATACCAGTCCTTGCCCTTGACCCGGATGAGCGCAAAGCGCGTCAGGAAACCGGCGATGAAAGGAATGCCGAGATAGATGAATACCGAGCGGGCGATCTCGCCGATGGTGATCTCCACCAGGCTGCCTTGCAGGCCAAACCAGGTCGGCAGCACGGTGATGAAAATGTAGGCATACACGCTGTAAAACAGCACCTGGAAGATGCTGTTGAAGGCCACCAATCCGGCGGCGTATTCGCTGTCGCCGTGCGCCAGTTCGTTCCATACGATGACCATGGCGATGCAGCGCGCCAGTCCGATCATGATTAGCCCGACCATGTATTCAGGGTAATGGCGCAAGAAGAGTACCGCCAGGACGAACATCAAAATTGGACCAATGACCCAGTTTTGCAACAGCGAAAAGCCCAGAACCTTCCAGTTGCGGAAGACTTCGCCCAGTTCCTCGTAGTGGACTTTTGCCAGCGGCGGGTACATCATCAAAATCAGCCCGATGGCGATGGGGATGTTTGTTGTCCCCATTGAGACAGCCGCATTGAAATCCTGGACTGCATCGGGGAAGAGATAGCCAATGCCAACGCCGACGGCCATCGCCAGGAAAATCCAGAGCGTCAGGAAACGATCCAGGGCGGAAAGGGTTTTGTCTGGTTGTCGCATGTTTCCTCCTTGCTAAAGGATCATATTGAATAAGTAGCCGGTGAAGACGATCGCTGCCGCCAGGATGGCAACAAAGACGCCAATCAGCTGCGGTTTGAGCACCCGTCGCAAGATGACCATCTCTGGCAGGCTGAGCGCCACCACCGACATCATAAAGGCCAGCGTGGTGCCCAGAGCAGCGCCTTTTTCCATCAGCGCGTGGACGACCGGAATCACCCCCGCAGCGTTGGAGTAGAGCGGCACCCCCAGCAGCACGCCAGCCGGGACGCTCCACCAGGCGTTTTTGCCCAGCGCCTGCGCCAGCGCGTCTGCTGGCACATAGCCGTGAATGCCCGCGCCAATGGCAATGCCTGCCACGACGTAGAGCCACACCTTGCCAACGATTTCCTTCGTGCTTTCCCAGGCGGTTTCGAAGCGTTCCTCCCAGGAAGGTTTTTCTTGCTCAACCGTTGCCTGACCGACTTTGACTTGCCAGACGAAATCTTCTACATACCGCTCCAGGCGCAGCCGACCGATGATCACCCCGGCGATGACGGCGATCGTCAGTCCGCTGACCAGGTACAGCCCGGCAACTTTCCAGCCGAACAGGCCAAAGAGCATGGCCAGCGCCACTTCATTGACCACCGGCGTGGCGGTCAGGAAGGAAAAGGTCACGCCCAGCGGGATGCCCGATTCGACGAAACCAATGAAAAGCGGCACCGCTGAGCAAGAGCAGAAAGGCGTCACCACGCCCAGCAGGGCGGCCAGGATGTTGCCGGCGCCCTCTCGTTTGCCCCCCAGCCAGGCCCGAGCCTGCTCTGCGGTGAAGAAGGAGCGCAGCACGGTGATCAGGAAGATCATGCCGCTCAGCAGCAGGATGATTTTGGGCACATCATAAAAGAAGAAGGCCAGCGATTCGCCCAGGTGCGAACCGACCGGCAGATTCAACAGGCCGTATGTCAACCAATCGGCGAATGGCTGCAACAGCCGATAAAGCAGAAACCAGGCCGCCGCAGCGGACAGCACGAGCGGCCAGCCAATGGACAGGGACGGGCGTTTCAATGCGCTTTCAGGCATCCAATTTCTCCAGGGTGACATCGTGGGGATGTACCTGGCAACTGGGACATTCACAGAAACCGGGACTTTCGGCTTGCAGCGCAGACAATTCATCCGCCAGGCCTAGCTGCCCGGCAAATGCCATAATTTGGTCCAACAGCTGCGGCTGTGCCAACCGGTAATAAACAAATTTCCCCCGGCGAAGGCTTTTCAACAGCCCGCCTTTGCGCAGGGCTTGCAATTGCTGGGAGATATAGGCCTGCCGCCAGCCGGTGGACGCTTCCAGATGACAGACGCAGGCTTCACCCGAGCCGATCAAAAAAAGCAGGCGCAAGCGTTGGGGAGAAGAGAGCAACTGAAAAACACGGGCGAGAGACATATCTGTATGATACCATCATATTCATTTTTATGAATATGATGTCTGTCATTGAAGCGTGGACAAATTTCTCTTGACGATGCCCTCCAGGCCCTTTTTGTGTGGCGTCAAGTTCCAATGGTTGTTGTTCGCCTGTGCCTGGGCTTGTGGGCGGCCCAGGCGGGGCATGTCTGGCGCTCGCCGCTGGGTGGGGAGATAATCTGACGGATCACTCAAAAAAATTACGTGATACAATCCATTTATGACATGCGCCGAAGGAGGATAGACCGATGGCAGGATGTGCCCGGGTCACGGGAACGGTAGCGGCAGAAGAAAGCGCCGCGCCGCCTCCGGAGATGACCACCCAAAAGGAGGTACCTATGAGTGTTGCACGTGTGGGCAAAAAAGCCCCGGAATTTGAAGCCCCGGCTTATTACCGTGGCGAGTTCACTACCGTTAAGTTGTCTGATTTCGCTGGCAAATGGGTGTTGCTCTGCTTCTACCCCGGCGACTTTACCTTCGTTTGAGCGACTGAAGTTTCGGCGGTCGCCGAACATTACGCAGAACTGCAAGAACTGGGTGTGGAAGTCATCTCGGTCAGCGTAGACAGTCACTTCGTCCACAAGATGTGGAACGACTACGAATTGAGCAAGATGGTGGAAGGCGGCATTCCCTTCCACATGGCTTCCGATCAGGCCGGCAACCTCGGGCGCGCCTACGGCGTTTACGACGAGGAACAGGGCATCGAGCTGCGAGGCCGCTTCATCATCGATCCGGATGGCGTCATCCAGGCGATGGAAGTGCTCACCCCGCCGGTGGGTCGCCGCATCGATGAAACCATCCGCCAGATCAAAGCCTTCCAGCATGTGCGCGCCACCAACGGTGCCGAGGCCACGCCGGCTGGCTGGCAGCCCGGCGAGATCACGCTGAAGCCCGGCCCAGACCTGGTCGGCAATGTGTGGAAGGTCTGGAATCCTTCCATGGAGAAATAAACAAACGTCCGGCGCATGTTCGTCCAACCCATCCGCCCCCCGCAAGGGGGGCTTTTTTGTGCGCCCTCACCTTGACAATATTTTATTTTTGCATAAGATTAGGTTATCTTAACTATCAGGAGTGTTTGATTATGTCCCCGCCCCAGGAATTGACCCAGGTCATCCGCACCTGGGCAGAAGTTTTTATGCACCGTTCAATGCGAGATTTCCGCCGATTCATGGAAGAGACTGGCCTCACCTTTGCTCAGATGAACGTCCTCATGCGCCTGAAGCACAGCCGGGAATGCGGGGTCTCCGATATCGGCGCCCAGATGGGGGTCAGCAACGCGGCGGCCAGCCAATTGGTCGATCGCCTGGTGCAGATGGGCTACATCTCCCGGGAGGAGGATCCCAACGATCGGCGGGCCAAACGGCTGCGCCTGACAGCGGCTGGCGAATCGTTGTTGCAGCGCGGCATTGAAATGCGCGCCGCCTGGATAGAAAACCTGGCCGACATGCTGACGCCAGAGCAGCAGGAACACGTCATCGCGGCGCTGAACATTCTTACCGAGGCCGCCCGCCGCACCATGCCGCCCCCCAGGCAGACGGCGGAAGATCGGGAAGGCAAGGAAAACTGATGCTCAAACTGTTTAAATTCGTCAAAACTTATTTGCCCCTCGTCTTCGGGGCCATTGTTTTGCTTTTCATCCAGGCTAACGCCGACCTGGCGTTGCCAGATTACCTTTCGCGCATTGTCAACAATGGCATTCAGCAAAACGGGGTGGAAGACCCGTTGCCGGCGGCCTTGCGCGAAAGCAGCTTCCAGCGGTTGCTGCTCTTCACCGACGAGGCGGCTGCTACCGCCCTGCAAGCGGCTTATTCCCGCGTGGACGCCGGCAGCCCGCAGGCCGAGGCGTATTTGGCCGAGTATCCGGCCCTGGCGGAGACTTCCATCTATGTCTTGCGCGCCGATCTGGACGAGGCCGCCCGGCAAGAGCTGGAAACGGCCATCATCCCCGCCTGGGTGACGCTGAGCGGCCTGGAACGCGCCCTGCAAGACCCGCAGGCAGCGGAACGATTGGGCGCGGAAATAGGGTTCGACCTCAACCGTTTGCCCCCGGGTACCGACCTTTTTCAGGCGTTGGCGCAGATGCCCCCGGAACAACGTGCCCGGATGCTGACCTCCATGCAAGGGCAACTGGACGCACTGGGCGATAACATGCTCCGACAAATGGCCATTCAGGCCGTGCGGACAGAATATGAGGCGCTGGGCGTGGATTTGGCGGCGATGCAATCGGCTTACATTTTGCGCACAGGCGCGCTGATGCTCCTGCTCACCCTGGTCTCAATCGCCAGCGCGGTAGGCGCCGGTTTCCTGGCCGCCCGCACCGCCGCAGCCGTAGCGCGCGATATCCGCCACGCCTTGTTCGAGCGGGTGGTGCATTTTTCTTCGGCGGAATTCAACCGCTTTTCCACGGCTTCGCTGATCACCCGCTCGACCAATGACGTGACCCAACTGCAAACGGTCACCTACATCATCATTCGCATGGTGTTTTATGCGCCCTTGCTGGCCGTTGGCGGGGTGCTGCACGCCCTCGACACAGCCCCCTCAATGTGGTGGATTATTGCCATTACGGTGGGCGTCCTGCTGGTCATGATCGCCTTGATCTTTGGCCTTTCGCTGCCCAAATTCCGCCTCATGCAGGATTTGATCGACCGCTTGAACCGCGTGCTGCGCGAAAATCTGACGGGCATCATGGTGGTACGGGCGTTCAACAAGCAACCTTATGAAGAAAAACGGTTCGACAAAGCCAACCGCGACCTGACGAAAACCAGCCTCTTCGTCAGCCGGGTGATGGCCTTTTTTATGCCTTCGTTGATGTTCGTAATGAACGGCGCCTCTTTGCTCATCATCTGGGTGGGTTCGCACCGCGTGGCCGAAGCGGCCATTCAGGTGGGCGATATGATGGCCTTTTTGCAGTATGCCATGCAGATCGTCTTTGGTTTTCTAATGATGTCCATGATGTTCATCTTCCTGCCGCGGGCCTTCGTGGCTGGCGACCGCATCGCCGAGGTGTTGGAGACGCCGTTGACGGTGACGGACCCGCCGCAGCCGAAGACGTTCCCGGAGCCGTTTCGCGGGGAGATCACCTTCCGCAACGTGAGCTTCCGTTACCCGGGGGCAGAAGAAGACGTGCTGCACAACATCTCCTTTACCGCCCGCCCCGGGCAGATGACGGCCTTCATCGGTTCAACCGGTTCGGGAAAATCGACGGTGGTGAACCTGGTGCCGCGTTTCTACGATGTGACCGACGGCGCCATCCTGATCGATGGGGTGGACATCCGCGAGGTGGCCCAGGCCGATCTGCGAGCGCGCATCGGATATGTGCCCCAGCAGGGTGTGCTTTTCTCCGGCACCATCGCCGACAATTTGCGCTATGCGGATGAAAGCGCCAGCGAAGCCCGGATGCGCGCCGCCATCGAGACCGCGCAGGCGGCGGAATTCGTCTTTTCTCGTCCCGAAGGCTTGGGCTATGCCATTGCCCAGGGAGGGAGCAACGTCTCTGGTGGGCAGAAGCAGCGGTTGGCGATTGCCCGAGCGTTGACCCGCCAGGCGCCGATTTACATCTTCGACGACAGCTTCTCGGCCCTGGATTACAAAACCGACAAGGCGCTGCGGCGCGCCCTGCGCGAAAAAGCAGCCAGAAGCACGGTCCTGCTGGTGACACAGCGCGTTGCCACCGCCATGCACGCCGATCAGATCATCGTCCTGGAAAAGGGGCGGGTGGCTGGCATTGGCACGCACGCTGAACTGATGAAAACCAACCGCACCTACCGCGAGATCGCGCTCTCGCAGCTCAAACAGGAGGAATTGCAATGAGCCAGGCGCCCAAATCTCCCGACAAACGGCCCATGATGGGGCCTGGCGCCCGCCGCCGCGGGCCGATGGGCGGGCATGGCGTTTCCATGTCCACAGAAAAAGCCAGCGACTTCAAAGGGGCCATGCGAAAACTGGCCGCTTACCTGGGAAAATACAACGCAACCATTGTGCTGGTGCTGTTGCTGGCGCTGGGTTCCACCGTCTTCGCTATCGTGGGGCCGAAGTTGCTCGGCCAGGCGACCACCAAACTCTTCGCAGGGGTGATGGGGCAGCTCACAGGCGGCGGCGAAGGGATAGATTTCGACGGAATCCGCGACATCCTGCTGCTGGCGCTGGGGCTGTATGGCATTTCTACGGCTTTTGGTTATGCCCAGGGTTGGATCATGACCGGCGTGGCGATGGACATCACCTACCGCTTGCGGCGCGATATCGCCGCCAAGATCAACCGCCTGCCGTTGAAATACTTCGACGATACCAGCTACGGCGAGGTGTTGTCCCGCGTGACCAACGACGTCGACACCATCAACCAGACCCTCAACCAGAGCATGACGCAAATCATCACCTCCTTTGCCACGCTGATCGGCGTGTTGGTGATGATGTTCAGCATCTCCTGGCAGATGACCCTGGTCGCTTTGTTGATCGTACCGCTTTCCATGGGCCTGATCGCCTTCATCGTCAAACGCACGCAGCAACACTTTGCTCGCCAGCAAGAATATTTGGGGCATGTCAACGGCCATGTGGAGGAGGTGTACGGCGGCCACCGGGTGATGAAAGCCTTCGGCGGCGAGGCCCGTAGCCTGGAGACGTTCGACCGCTACAACGATACCCTGTACGATTCGGCCTGGAAATCGCAATTCCTTTCCGGTTTGATGATGCCCATCATGGGGTTCATCGGCAACCTGGGGTACGTGGCCGTTTCCATCCTGGGAGGCTACCTGGCCGTGCAGAAATTGATCACGGTGGGCGATATCCAGGCTTTTTTGCAGTATGTCCGCTCGTTTACCCAGCCCATTCGGCAGATCGCCACCGTGACCAACACCCTGCAATCCACCGCCGCAGCGGCGGAACGGGTCTTCGAGTTCCTGGAAGAGGAAGAAGAAACGCCGGACCCAGCCGACCCCGTCCAGCTGGACGAAGTCGAAGGGCGGGTCGCCTTCCGCAACGTCCGTTTTGGTTACCGCCCAGACAAGATCGTGATCAAAAACTTCTCGGTGGACGTGCACCCCGGGCAGAAGATCGCCATCGTCGGGCCGACTGGCGCCGGCAAGACGACCATCGTCAAATTGCTGATGCGCTTTTACGACGTTACAGACGGCGCCATTTTGCTGGAAGGACACGACTTGCGGCGCTTCCGCCGCGGCGATCTGCGGCGGCGTTTTGCCATGGTGCTGCAAGATACCTGGCTCTTCAACGGCAGCATCCGCGACAACATCCGCTATGGACGGGAGGAGGCGACAGAAGAAGAGATCGTCGCTGCCGCTCGCGCTGCCCGGGCGGATCACTTTATCCGCACCCTGCCAGAGGGATATGACATGGTGCTCAACGAAGAAACCACCAACCTCTCGCAGGGGCAAAAACAATTGCTGACCATTGCCCGCGCCATCCTGGCCGACCCGGAGATCCTGATCCTGGACGAGGCCACCAGTTCGGTGGACACCCGCACCGAGGTCCTGATCCAGGAGGCAATGGACGAACTGATGCGCGGGCGCACCAGCTTCATCATCGCCCACCGGCTGTCTACCATCCGCAACGCGGACTTGATCCTGGTGATGAACGAGGGCGATATCGTCGAGCAGGGCACCCACGAAGAGCTGCTGGCCCGGGGCGGTTTCTACGCTGATTTGTATAACAGCCAGTTCGAAAGCGTGGCGACGGCTGGCTGACGACGATACACCGGTGAACGGCAACAGGGCGGCTGCCAAAGCGGCCCTGTTGCCGTCTGATACACTCCAGAAGGCGCAGCGCGCTGTGTCGAGAGAGCTTGATGTCCTGTCTAATTTAATCCAATGAAAATGTTCCCAAAGGGTGAGTAACCGCTAAATGAAAATGTGACCGGGGCATGAGGGAGCCTTGTGCTATACTTGAAACAAAAGGGAGGCTCCCATGAAGCGCGTTGCGCTGTTTATGGATTATGAAAACTTTTACACGAGCTTGAAAGAGCGTACAGGACTGAACCCTTACGGTACGCCGCCATCCTTGGATTTTTTACAATTGGTGGCGTTTGTCGAACGGCACTTTGGCCGCCTGGAACCAGCAGATTTCATCGTTGCGGCCAATTTCAGCCATTACAATGAGCAAAAAGGCGGGCTGAACAAGGTCGCTACCCTCTTGCGCTTAGACAGTTTCAAGCCGGGCGGAAGGCATCATCTGGTGTTGAAAAATTACGCGGACATGCGCCTGGCCCTGGAGGTGGGGCGGCATCTGACTCAAAATCCGGCTGACCTGTATTTGATCGCCAGCGGCGACGGCGACTTCGTGGCGGTGGCCCATGCCATTGAGCAAAGTGGGCGCAGTGTGTATTTCCTTGTGCCCGATATTCATCGGACGGCAGCGGAGATCCGCGAGCAGTTTGCCTGTTACGAAGCCCCCGATATCTTTCAGCGCGATGATGGAGATCCACCC
>WGAD01000063.1 GCA_015489255.1 Anaerolineales bacterium
GCTCTGGGCCTCGGGGACGGTGTAGTACTGGTCGGTGTCGACGCCGATGGCGTAGGCGCCCTTTTCGGCAGTGGCGATGATCGCGCCGTTACCGGTCTTGCCGCCGGCGCCGAAGATCACATCCGCGCCTTTGTCGATCATCGAGATGGCCGTCTGCGAACCCCATTCGGGATCGGTGAAGGTCTTGTCGAAGCCGACGTCGTTGTGATAGACCACGAAGACCTCAATATCGGGGTTGATGTATTCTGCGCCTGCGCGGTAGCCTTCACCAAAGCGCCAGACCGGAGGAACCACGTCGGTGCCCAGCACGGCGCCGATCTTGCCCGTTTGGGTCATCATGGCAGCCAGAGCGCCGACCATGAAACCGGCCTGGTCTTCGGGGAAGAGGAGCCCGACCAGGTTGGGAACGTCGTTGTTGGGATCGTCATCGATGGCCCATTCCTGGAACTGATCCACGCCGATGAAGTAGGTGTTGGGGTATTTCTGCGCGGCAGCCATGGTGGCCTCGCCCAGGCCAAAGCCCACGGTCACGACGACATCGTAGCCGGCCTCGGCGAAGGTGGCGATGTTCTTGTCGTAGTCTTTGGAGTCCACGGTCTCGATGTACTGCGCGTACACGCCCAGTTCATCAACGGCCTTTTGCACGCCTTCCCAGGCGGACTGGTTGAAGGACTTATCGTCGATCTTGCCGACATCCGTGACCAGGCCGACGCAGAAGACGTCTTCTTTGGTGCAGTCTGGCGCGCCGCCAGTGGCCCCGGAGCATGCGGGCAGCAACATGGCCGCAACCAGGAGTACTACAAACAAAGTGTAGAATTTTTTCATGAGTGATTTCTCCTTCCAGCTTTTCTTGGGGTATCCTTTAGAGCAACGAGGGTAGTATATCAGGTTTTCCTTGATATTGACAAGAAAAAATGGTGGACGACAGCAATTCCAAATATGAATTGGACTGCGGAGGTCGTATTCCCTGTTTGGGGCAAAAATTGATGCGAAGTGGGAGAGAAACCCCGTTTGAAGCCAATTTTTGGCCTGTGAGTAGGAGTTTTGCGCCAATAAATTGCCAAATTTGGAATTGCTGGGTGGACGATAGAAAGGTTTGGCTACATCTTGTTGTAACAGAAAGGCCAGGCCCCGCCCTGACCTTTCTGTTGCAGATTATTTGAACCCGAGTTGCGGATTAGCACCAGGGATCCGTTTTGTCGTTGCAAGCGACTGCAAGGAGCGACGCAATCTCCTGTATGACGATGTGGGGGTGCGTCGGGCGCGATGCGCCCTCGCCATGACACCCATCCTCCTTATCCGCAATTCAGGTTATTTGACATCTACCAGCACTGCCTGTACCGCGCGGCGAAAGATGTAATTGTCTGCCAGAGGGTTGAAACCTTCGCAAGTCAGCAGAGTGACGACATCATAGTCAGCATGTTGGAAAACTCTTGAAACCGGAGTGCCGGCCCAATAAGTTCTGTTTGCTCGTACTTCATAGACGTATGTTTGGCCCCACGCATGGATTTCAATTTGATCGCCATAGCGCAAATCTTTAATGTGCAGGAAAGGCCCTGGGGTATTGTCGGCATTCCAAACGTGGGCGGTCAGCACGGTATTTCCGGCCCATGTAGGGAAGGCAGTGCCTTCCAGCCAACCCGCAGATTCATCCAGCCAGGCAACATCCCAGCTGTCTTCACTGCGAGGTACGCCTACAATGGTTGCAGATACATGCAAAGCAGGAATTTCCAGCCACATGTCGGTGGAGGCGTAAGAGGTCTCTTGCGGAGGCAGACTGGTAACCCGACCGGGAGCGAAGCCTGTGGCTGGCAAAGCGGCAGGGGCGGATGTGACGGTAAAATCTATGGCGCTGTCGGCAATGCCATCGTTCAATTCGTTGCCGCCAAGATCAAAGATAGACGTTGTACCGCAGGCCAATAGCCGGTAATTTCCGTTGGGCAGAGGTGTGCCGCCGTTCACGTTCAGCGTGGCAGTAAAAGTGCCAGGATCGTAGGTAATGCTGTCAACGGAGAAAGCGACGTCGTCCCCGGCAATGCCTCCCAAACAATTGATGGTGTCGAAAGTGGCGTTGGCGCCTTCGCTGAACAGGAGATAATTGCCAGTATGGTTGGCCGCATTGATAGAACCATCGTGGAGGACGTTTTTAGAAAAGGTAACGTTTAGTTTGCGCAAATTGCCGGCGAAAACGGTGTTGTTTGCCGGTGTGCTGGCTTGAACCAGCAGGGTGGAGCATTCAGCATCTGTGCACCAGGGAGAAAAAGGAATTCCATTGCCAATGGTATCGCCAGAACCTGAACCGATGGTGCCC
>WGAD01000064.1 GCA_015489255.1 Anaerolineales bacterium
TCTTCCCCGCCGAGGTTTATTTCGTCTCCCTGCGCGAATTTCCCGATCGCAAATGGGGCACGCCGCAACCGATCATCGTCCGCAACCCGGGCATGGGGCTGGGCGTCGCCTTGTTGCAAGGGTTCGGCACATACTCCTTCCAAATCACCGACCCGCAGCAATTCGTCACCCAGATCGTCGGCGCACAGAGTTCCTACCGCCTGCAAGATATCGAAAACCGCCTGCGCACCATGCTGCTTTCCAAGCTCCAAGACCTGCTGGCAGAAACAGCCCTCAAGCGTAGCGTGGTCGAGCTCATCAGCCTGACCGACGAGCTCAGCGCCGGGGTGCGCGCCAAAGCCCAAGACGACTTCGCCGCCCTCGGTCTGATGCTGAAGAGCTTCTACATCGGCAACCTGAAGCCCTCCAGCAAATCGGCGCAAGAACTGCGCGATATGGGGATGCTCGACATGGCGACCTACACCCAGTTGCAGGCCGCCGACGCCATGCGCGATGCCGCCCAAAACGAAGGCGGCGGCGCCGGGTTGACCGCCGGCATTGGCGCCGGCATGGGCATTGGCAACCTGATGCAGCAGGCCACCGCGGGCGCCATTCAATCGCCTGCTCAGGGCCAACAGCAACAACAGGCCGCCGCTGGCGGCAGCGGCGCCATGCCCGCCGTGATGACCCCGGGCGAAGCCGCCCAGATCCTGCGCGTTTCGGAAGAGGACGTCATCGCTGCCATTCAGGCTGGCGATCTGAAAGCCAAGAAGCTGGGCAACGCTTATCGCATTAGCCGCAAGGCCCTGGAAGACTTCCTCAACGGATAGAGCGGCGGCAACCCCGCAGCACGAACGCAAAAAAAAAGCCCCGGCCTCCCGCGCTCGGGGCTTTTGCTATGGCCCCCAGCGGGGCTGCCAGTCGCAGTAGTCGTTGTTCGTCAGGCGGCGCAGATCGCTGCCATCCACGCGCAAGATGTAGATCTCGCAGCCGTGATCGTCGCCATAACGGTCGTAATAGGCGGTAAAGGCCAGCCATTGGCCATCTGGCGAAAAAGACGGCCCCTGAGCGTTGCCGCCAGCGGGCGAAACCTGGCGCCAATCGCTGCCGTCTTCTCGCAGCAGGTATACGTTGCGCTGCCAGGGGAGGCCGGCGTAGGTCGTCAGCCAGCCCGACCCCGCCCAGTCGGAGCGTCCACGCAGGTCAGATGCTGCCGTCACCTGGCGCCAGGAACCGTCCGCCAGATTCAGGGCATACAATTGCACACCGCCGTTGACGTCGGAAGCCAGGAGCAAACGCTCCCCATCGGGCGACCAGGTCGGATCCCAGGCGTTGGCGCGGGGAGGGCCAAACACCTGACGCAGCTGGCCGCCGTCGCGGGCCATCAGCCAGACGCCGTGCGTGTTCGTCGCCGGGTCGCCGCGCGTGAAGGCGATCCAGCGTCCATCCGGCGAGATTTCGGGCGCCACCAGCACCCCCAGCCCGCTCGTCAGGCGGCGGGTCTGGTTGGTTTCCAGATCGTATTCAAAAATATCATACTGGTTGGGGGCCGTATACGCCGAATAGACCAGACTGCGGCCATCCGGCGCCAGTGAGGGGTAGAAATGCCGCCGGTTGTCGTCCGTCGTCAGGCGGCGGTAACCGCTGCCATCTGCATTGATCAGGCAAATCTGGTCGCTGGCCTGCGTTTTGAAGACCTGGCAGGTGAAAACGATCTTCCCTTGCGGTTCGGCCTCCGTTGGTGAGGGCGTCGGGGTGAAGGTCGGCGTTGGGGTGTGCCAGGCGGTCGCCTGCGGCGCCGCGCGCGCCGTTTCCGTCGCCAGCAAGAAGGGGTCGGCGGGCGGACGCGGGCTGCCTCCGCCGCATCCCGTCAGCCATCCCGCCGCCAGCAGCCCGATCAGCCACAGCTGCCGCATACGTTTTCACCACGCATTCGATCGGCCTCGATCATCTCCAAAAAAATCGCCAGCAAATGCGGGTCGAATATCTTGCCCGCTTGCTCCCGCAAATAGGCTATCACCTCCTCGGCCTCCTGGCGCTCCCGGTAGACCCGATCGTGGCAGAGTGAATCCCAAACGTCCACGATGGTGAACAAGCGCGCCATCAAGGGGATATCCTCGCCTTTCAATCCGCGCGGATAGCCGCTGCCATCCCAGTGTTCGTGGTGACAATAGGGCACGGAGAGCGCCGGTTTCAAATAGGCGATGTTAGACAACATGCGGTACGCATATTCCGGGTGTTTGCGCATGATCGCCCATTCTTCCTCGGTCAGGGGGCCGGGCTTGCGTAAAATCGCATCTGGGATCGCCATTTTGCCGATGTCGTGCAAAAGCACACCACGCCGCAGGTGCTTAAGCTCCTGCTCGGTCAATCCCAGGCGGCGGCCAAAACGCAGCGCCAGCTGGGTTACGCGGCGTGTATGGCCTTCCGTTTCTTGGTCACGCAGTTCCAGCGCCAGCGACCAGCCCTCAATGGTGGCATCGTAAGCCGATTCCAGTTCCTGGTGCGCCTGTTCTAGCGCGCGGGCAGCCCGAATGCGGTCGCTGATGTCGCGGGTCAGGGTGAGGACGCATTCTTCCCCGTCCAGCACCAGTGTGCGGGCCGAAACCAGCCCGGTGATCTGTTCACCCTGGCGCGACACAAAATGGCCCTCCATGTTGATGACCTCGCCCTGGGCGCGCAAAACGGCCACAAAACGCCGCAGTTCGTCCACATCCCGCCAGATGCCCACCTCGCGCACCGGACGCCCTAGCACTTCTGCGGCCCGGAAACCGCTCATCTGCTCAAAACCACGGTTTACTTCCAGATACACGCCATCCGAAAGGCGGTTGATGGCGATGGCGTCCGGCGAGAGATGAAAAGCCTTGGCAAACTTTTCCTCGGAAATACGCAACGCCTCAGCAGCCTGGCGCTGGGCGTCGCGCAAGCGTTTTTCGTGCAAGGCGCGCTCCACCGCCTGCCCCAACCGGCTGAGGCGGTCTTTGATCAGGTAATCTGCCGCGCCTTGCTTCATGCAAGCCACGGCTACCTCTTCGCTAATGGTGCCCGTCACCACGATGAAGGGAATGTCCAGCCCTCGTTCTTTGAGCAGCTGCAAAGCCCGCATGGCGTTGAACTGCGGCAGGCTGTAATCTGCCAAGATGATATCGGGCATGGTTTCCAGGGCTTGCAGGTAATCGGCCTCGTTATCCACCCGTTCCACGCGCAGATCGTATTTTTCCCGGCTCAATTCATATAATAGCAATTCTGCATCGACCGGATTGTCTTCCAGCAAGAGGACCCGCAAGGCAGTCATCGCAACGCCTCAGGCCATCAAAGGGGCGGAAAAACGATTGATCAGCAGCCAGTAGAAAGCGGTGTTGCGAATGGTCGAAACGAACTCATCGAAATCAATGGGTTTGACCACATAACTATTTGCGCCCCGCTGATAACTTTCCACAATATCCCTTTCCGCTGCCGAGGAGGTCAACATCACCACCGGCAGGCGAGCCGTGCGCGGGTCTTGCCGCAAGGTGTTGAGCACCTCCAGCCCGTTGATCCGCGGCAGTTTAATGTCTAAAAAAACAACGCGCGGCAAAGGGCGGGCCGGGTCGGACAGGTAGAGCAGCGCTTCCTGGCCGTCCACCAAGTGCACCACCGAACGAGCCAGGTTAAATTTTTTCAGGGCGTAGAAGATCAACTCGGCATCATCCGGGTTGTCTTCCACCAGCAAAATTTCAGGCGCCTGGAAGGATGTATCCACAAGAGCCTCCGCAGTTTGTCGAACGCAACTCTTGTATTATACTTGTTTCCGTCCCATCCATTGCCAACCTGGAGGTTTTCATGCGCCGACCTTTCCGCCGCCGCCCGCTTCGTCGTTCTCCCGCCAGAGGCCCGGGAGCCGTTCCCCCGCTCTTGCGCCAGGCCAACGCTCTCGCCCGCCAGGGACGGCACGCCGAAGCGCTCATCTTGCTGGAACGGCTACTGGCGCGGCCAGGCGCCGCCGCTCATCCACGCACGCCGGCGCTTAAGTTGCAAGCCGGGCGGGCGGCCATCCTCGCTGGACAAACGGAAACCGGCCTGGGATACCTGCGCGCCGGCCTGCAAGAGATGGCAGCCCGCGGCCAATGGGCCGCCCTGGAGCGCCACATCCCCCGGGTAACAGAAGGCCTGGAACAAGCAGGCATGGCCGCTGCAGCGGCAGAAATGGAAGCCTGGGCGCGCGCGCTCTTCCCGGCGGAGGTTTCAGCCGTCAGCCATCCCACGCCCGCCGGTCAGTTGCCCACTCATTGCGTCGGGTGCGGCGCCCCGGTCAACCCGCGCGAAACGGAATGGCTGGACGCGCGCACCGCCGAATGCCCCTATTGCGGCACGCCGCTGCACGCCGAATAATGCAGTGCCTTCCGGATCCGGAATCTCTGCAACAACGCCTGGCCCGCGCCTGGACGGGACAACCAGCTTTTACCGATATTCACCCTTCGCCCGGCGAGGTCACCTGCGCGGCAGTGCTGGTGCCCCTTTTTTGCCTGGCAGGAGAATGGCGACTGCTCTTTACCCGCCGTTCCAGCTACCTGAGCCAGCACCGGGGACAGGTCGCCTTCCCTGGCGGCGCCTGTGAACCAGGCGATCGCTCGCTGGAAGAAACCGCACTGCGCGAAGCCGCCGAGGAGATCGGCATCCGCCCGGCCGATGTTCGCCTGCTGGGGCGGCTGGACCCCAGCATCACCATCTCCCGTTATCACGTTACTCCGATCGTCGGGTGGCTGCCCTGGCCTTACACTTTTTGTATGCACACAGCGGAAGTCGCCCGCATTTTCAGCATCCCCCTGGCCTGGTTGGCCGATCCGGTCAACCGGATGGAATTTCGTCACCTGGCCGATGACCGCCTGGTCATCGCTTACCGGCCTTACGAGGGGGAACTTGTGTGGGGCATTACCGCCCGCATCGCCCACCAGTTGACTGCCGTGCTGTCATAGCCCCCGGCAAAGCAAAACGGCGGACGCTGACTGTGGCGTCCGCCGTTTGTCTGTCTGCCAAGCAGCTAGTCTGCGAAATCGTCTTCTTTCTTTCCGCGTTCGATGACCTCGGGTTCGGCATCCATGTCCACGTCCATGCCCAGGGCGGCTTCGTCGGCCTCGGCAGCCGCTGCAGCGGCTTGCCCGCCAGTCACCACCACCAGTTCTTCGCCATCGGTCAGGATCTGCATTCCCTCCGGCACCACCAGGTCGCGGACGTAAATCGTCTGCCCGACCTCTGTCAGCTGGCTGACATCGACCTCGATTTCGTCCACCAGGGCCGAAGGCAGGGCTTCCACTTCCACTTCGGTCAGGCCCGTGGTCAAGATGGCATCGCCCGATGCGACCACTGGCGATTCGCCCACCAGCCGCAAGCCGACCATCGTGCGGATCGTTTCGCTCATGGATACGGCCAAGAAGTCCACATGCAACAAAAAGCCCTTGATGACATCGCGCTGCCGCTCACGCACCAACACCGGATATTCCTTGCCTTCCACGTCCAGGTACAACAGGGTGGAGGAAGAA
>WGAD01000065.1 GCA_015489255.1 Anaerolineales bacterium
GTGGCAGCATCGGCCAACATCCACTGGATGGCCTGATAGTTGGCGATCGGCTGCCCAAAGGCGGAGCGTTCCTTCGCGTAGTCAAGGGCGGCATCCAGGGCTGCCTGCGCCAGGCCGACGGACAGGGCGCCAATGCTGATCCGCCCGCCGTCGAGGGTGATGAGTGTTTGTTTCAAACCGCGTCCTTCTTCTCCGAGAAGGTTGTCCAGCGGGACGCGCACGTCCTCATAGGTCAGCGCATGGGTTTGCGAACCGTGCAACCCCATTTTCTTTTCCGGCGGATGGATGGTGAGGCCGGGCGTGTCGGCGGGGACGATGATCATGCTCAGGGCGTGGCTGTCGCGCTGCGGCGCGGTGCGCACCAGGGTGATGATGTAATCGGCGATGCTGGCGTTGGTGATCCACATTTTGGCCCCGTTGATCACCCATTCGTTGCCGACTTTCTCGGCCCGGGTTTGCACGCCCTGCAAATCGGAGCCGGCGCCGGGTTCCGTCAGGGCCAGGGCGGCCAGGCGTCCCTGCCCGCTGACGACGGGAGGCAAAAATTTCGCTTTTTGTTCTTCCGTGCCAAACATGACGATGGGCGCGCAGCCGAGGCCATTGTGAGCAGCGATGGCGAGCGCCGTGGAGCCGCAGCCCCACCCCAATTCCTCGATGGCGATCGCCATGCTGACGGCGTCCACCTCTGCGCCGCCATATGCTTCGGGGACGGGCATGCCCAGCAATCCCAGGGCGCCCATTTTGCGCACGGCTTCCCAGTTGAACTGGCCGCTTTCGTCCACCTCGCGGGCCTTTGGCTTGACCTCGGCGGCGACGAAATCGTGTACGGCTTTTTGCCACAGACGTTGTTCTTCGCTCAGGTTGAAATTCATGGTCTCCTCCTCCGTTTGGCAGTATGGTGCGGGCGGGTCAGTCGCTGGCTTCTTCGTTGCGGCTGAAGCGTTCCAGCAATTGCTGGGCGGCGTTGAGTTGATGCCGCGGCACGAAGATTTGCGTCTCGGCCAGCCCGTTGATCAAGGTGGGAAAGGCGTGGCGCCCGACGGCCTCTTGAAAAAGCTCCGCCGGAATTTCATACGCTTCCAATACCGATTTGAAGATCTCCGCTTTGACTCGATCGTGCATTACCGTTAAACAAACCCATTGGACATTGGACACAAGGCTATCTCCAGACGAGAATGAACAGCAGCGTGAACAGGCTGCTGACGAACAATTGACGCAGGCCGATGCGGGTCGGCTTTTGGCCGGTGGCCGGATGGGTGAGCCCCCAGAGTACCTCGGCCCATTGTAGCAGATAGGGGATGAACAGGCCCTGCGGGGCCAGGTGGACGGCGCTTAGCCCGATCGCCAGGACCAGGTTGAAGGAGGTGTACAGCAACGCCCGCCCGCCCATGCGCCAGCTTTCCGCGGGCGTGGGCGGGGTTTTCAGTTCGCGCTGGGCCAGGCGGAAGTAGGCGTAAACAATGGAGGCGGCGGCTTGTAGCCAAAGCAACAGCCAGAGCTGCCAGCCGCGCGGGTCGTAGCCGCCTTCGCCCAGCCAGAGCGCCGCCGGGGCGGCCAGGGCCAGCACGCCGGAGGCTACGATCTCCAATCCAGCCTGACGGCGTTCTGCCCGTCGGGCGACCAGGCGCAGGTGCCAGCCGAAGACGAGGATGGCCGGCAAAGACAGGTAGAGCAGGTAACCGTGTCCCAGGTAGAGCAGGTGCGCCAGCGCGCCCAAAGCCACAGCTCCGTACAGGGCGGCCCAAAAGAGGGCCGCCGGCCGGTCGGTGGGCCGCCGGCGCTTGCTGTAAATCTTCACCAGGATGGTGATCGGTTGACGGAGGAGAAAGGCTGCCAAAGCACCAACGACCAGGCTGATGGTGGCTCCGGTCCAGTGACGGGCGCTGAACAGCCCTACCAGCAGGGGGCTGAACAAAAAGACCCAGGAACCGTGATCTTGAGGCAGAGCGACGTGTTTTTTGAAGAAAGATGCGGTGTTGTTCATGGGCGCAGGGAGGTTAAGCGCCCGCAGGGCAGTCTGTCAGCAGACCGCCCTGCGGGGAAAGGTTGGCCAATCAGATGCAGCATTCGCGGATATCAATGATCGATTGAACGGCCGGTTCAATGGCTTTGTGCAAGGTGTCGCGGTCTACGCCGGTTACCTTGAAGGTCACCAGGCGGGTATCTGCGGAGTCGCCGGCGAATTGCCCAAAGGCGATGAAGCTGCCTCCGCTTTCGGCGACGGCCTGGGTGATGGCGGCCAGCTCGCCGGGCTTGTCGGGCACCAGGGCGGTGACGCGGACGCCCATTTCGCGCGCACCCATCAGTTCGAGGAAGATCTTGAACAGGTCGGTTTCAGTGATGATCCCGACGACGCTGTCTCCGCGCATGACTGGCAGGCCGCCGATTTTGTTGTCTGCCATGATGCGGGCGGCTTCCTCAATGGGGGTGTCTTCATTGACGGTGATGACGGTTTTGCTCATCACATCTTTGACTGCGATCTTGCTGAGCAGGTAGTTCAATTCCCAGACGCTCAGCGTGGTTGCCTGGGAGGGCGAGGCGTTGAGCAGATCGGTTTTCGAAATGATGCCGACCAGTTTGCCGCCCTCAACAACCGGCGCGCGGCGGATGTGTTCTCGCTTGAAGAGTTCCAGCGCGTCGTGGATGGGCATATCGGGTCGGACGGTGATGACGGGGTGCGACATGCGTTCGCTGACTAACATGGGAAGCCTCCTTCAGAAGACAGAAAAGAAAATAACTTGCAGGCTCACATTCTTATTATAAACCGAGATAGGCAGAACGGATGTGTTCATTTTGCATCAGTTCCCGCGCCGGGCCTTCCATTTCCACCTTGCCGTGGGAAAGCACGAAGGCGTAGTCGCTGACGGCCAGGGCCATTTGGACGTTTTGTTCCACGAGCAGAATGGTCAGCCCGGTCTTCTTCAGTTCGCGCAGGCTTTCAAACAACTGCACCACCAGCACTGGCGCCAGACCGAGCGAGAGTTCATCAATCATCAGGACTTTGGGGCTGGCCATGATACCGCGGGCGACGGCCAGCATTTGTTGTTCGCCGCCGCTCATGGTGCCGGCCTTTTGGCGGCGCCGCTCCTTCAGGCGGGGGAACATGGTGTACACCATCTCCAGGTTGCGGCTCATGTGGGCGCGGGCATGAGGCGGAGTTGCGCCCATCTCCAGGTTTTCTTCCACCGTCATATCGGTGAAGAGCTGGCGGCCTTCCGGCACCATGATCAACCCCAGGTCGGGGCGTCGGTGGGCGGGCATTTTGCCGATGTTGCGCCCTTCAAAAATGATGTTCCCTTGCCAGGGTTTGAGCAAACCGGTGATGGTGCGCAGGAGGGTGGTCTTGCCCACGCCGTTGGCGCCAACCAGCGAAGTGAGCTTGCCCGGTTGAAGGGACATTGTGACGCCCCAGAGGATTTGCACCTCGCCGTAACCGGTGGCGATGTCGCGGACTTCGAGAATGGCCATGTCAGTTCTCCTCCTGCATCAGACGGTTGGCAATTTCCGGGTCGCCCAGGTAGGCTTCGATCACCTGCGGGTTGTTGACGATCTCTTCCGGCGTGCCCTCGGCGATCTGTTGGCCGTAGTCGAGCACGATCAGGCGGTCGGAGACGTTCATGATGGCGTGCATGACGTGTTCGATCATGATGATGGTGATGCCCTGTTCACGGATGGCTTTGACCGTCTCCACCATGCCGGCGATCTCCGATGGGTTCAGGCCGGCCAGCACCTCGTCCAGCAGCAAGAGCGAGGGGCGGGCGGCCAGCGCGCGGGCCATTTCCAACCGTTTTTTCTGGGCCACGTTCAGGCTTTTGGCCAGTTGGTCGGCGCGTTCCGCCAGGCCGACAAATTCGAGCACTTCGCGGGCGGTCTTTTCGGCGTTGGGCAAGGCTTCGTTGTGTTGGCCGTAGCAGGCGCCCAGCATGACGTTTTCCAGCACGCTCAAATCATTCAGCGGTTTGACGATCTGGTGGGTGCGCGCCATGCCCATGTGGGCCAGTTCGTAGGTGCGGCGATGGGTGATATCCTCGCCGCGAAAGAGGATGCGCCCGGCGCTAGGGGCATAAACGCCGTTGATGACGTTGAAGAGCGTGGTTTTGCCGGCGCCATTGGGGCCGATCAATCCCATGATTTGCCCGGCAGGCAGGTCGAAGGTCACGTCTTTCAGGGCTTGCAAGCCGCCGAAAACCTTCGAGACGCCCTGCACTTGGAGAATCAAATCCTTCATGGCAGCACCTTCCTGAGTTTCGGGTAGCGGTCATGCAGCCAGCCGATCAATCCCTTGGGGATGAAGAGCACGATGCCCAACAGGATGATGCCAGAAACGGCCAGCTGGATGTTTTTGAACACCGGGTTGATGAGCAGTAAGCCGCGCAAGCCCTGGTACAACCCGGCGCCCAAGATGGGGCCGAGCACGGTTCCCTGACCGCCAAGCATCACCATGACGATGGATTCGATGGAGGAATGGAGAGGAAAGGCGTTGGCCGGTTCGATGAACCCGTTTTTGAAGAAGAAAAGCGCGCCCACCATGCCAGGGATGATGGCCGAGAGGACATAGGCATAGGTCTTGGCGCGGGGGGTGACCACGCCGATGACCTCGGCGGCGTCTTCATCTTCGCGGATGGCGAGCAAACCCAGCCCGAATTTGGAGGTCTTGACCAGGTAGCTGAGGATGACCGCCGCAGCGGTCAGCCCGGCCATGATCCAGAACGTCATCTGAAAGACCTGGGCCGGGCCGCCGTAATCTTTGTACACCTGAAAGTTCAGGTTCATGCCGATCGGCCCGCCGAAAGGCTCAAAATTGTTGATGAAGGCGCGTACCGCCTCGTTGATGCCAATGGTCGCCAGGGCAAAATAGGCGCCGCGCAGGGGCAAGATGGCTGCGCCCAGCAGCCAGGCGAGCAGACCAGCCGCCGCGCCGCCGGCCAGCAAGGCGACCCATAACGATTGCTGTTGAACGCTGATCAGATAAAAGCCGACATACCCGCCCAGACCAAAGAAAACGATGTGCCCAAAGCTGACGTAGCCGGTGTAACCCAGCAAAATGTTCAGGCTGGCAGCCAGCGCGATGGCGCGCAAGATGACGAAGGCGGTTTCGCGGTCGGTGGCCTTTTGCGTGTAGAGCGGCCAGATGACGATGAGGGCGACCAGCAACAAGCTGAATATCAGCCCGAAGGATTGCTTGAATCGGCTCATTTTCTCGCTCCCAGGATGCCGTTGGGCATCAACCGCAGGATGATGACGAAGAGGGTGAACTCAATAACGGGAACCCAGGTGGTGGGCAGGAACACCGGAATGACGCCTTCCAGCAGGCCCAGGATCAGGCCGCCCAGCAGGGCGCCGATCGGGTTGCCCAGGCCGCCGAGGACGCCGATGACAAAACTCTTCAATTCGTAGGTGCCACCGGCCAGAATGGTGAAGGGCAGGAA
>WGAD01000066.1 GCA_015489255.1 Anaerolineales bacterium
CGCGCAAACTTGGCCGTCCCTGTCGGGCGGCCTTCTATGCCGATGACCCTGCCTTTCGGGAACACGCCCTGCCCCTGTCTACTTCCTACGCCCTGGCCGGAGAATATTACCTGGCTGACCTGTGGTATTACCCCAACGGCCCGGACCCGGACGTTGCCCCCCTGCCGATTGATTTACAAGCCCGGGAGATCGGCTACTACCACGTCCCCACCTATATGGCCGATCAGAGCGGCGACCTGGTTTTCCAGGTGCCCTTGCGGGCTTTGCTGGCCATCGATTCCTGGGTGCATATTTTTATCGCCGACATCGTTTTTGGCCTTTTTTCTCGCGGGGCGCGCTTTGAAAAACGCCTGAGTGAAGACCTGGGTTTCAAGCTGGGCATTTTGGCACGCTCGCTTTACGAAGGACGGCAAGTGCTGGAAAATTCCCGCCTGGTGAAAATCGGCAAAAACTGCGTCATCGACCCCAGCGCAGTCATTCATGGCCCCACCACCATCGGCGATAACGTCACCATCAACGCCGGCGCCGTGATTGAAAACTGCATCATCGGCAACAACGTCAACATTTCGCAAGATGTACAACTGATGCTTTCTGTGGTTGGCGATGGCACATTTTTACCCTTCCGGGCGGCGCTCTTCATGACCACCATCATGGACAACAGCATGGTGGCGCAGAACACCTGCCTGCAAATGTGCGTCGTCGGGCGCAACACGTTCATCGGCGCTGGATCCACCTTTACCGATTATAATTTGATCCCCGCCCCTATCCGCGCGTTGGATGGCAAAGACAGCCTGCAACCCTCCAACCGTCCGGTGATGGGCGGCTGCGTGGGGCACAATTGCCGCATCGGCTCTGGCATGATTGTCTACCCGGCCCGCACCATCGAGTCCGATGTCGTGCTGGCGGCCTCGCCCGAGCGGCGGGTCATCGCCCGCAACGTCACCTACGAAGACAGCGACCACCACCATCTGAAGATGGGACATTTACACCGGCGGCTATATCCAAGACGCGGAGAAGCCGACCTGGAATCCTGGTAAACGGAATGAACACCTTCGCCTTCATCATCCATCCGATTGACCCCAAAAAAGATGTCAGCCGCAAGTTCCCCCTGCTGGGGCGCATACTCAGCGAACGCCAGATCGATTTCTTCTCCACCTTTTTCCCGCCGGTGTACATTTCAGAAATCACCGGCATTCGATCCGCAGCCACCGGCGAAGAGATCAAAGGCTGGTTCATCGCTTGTCCATACACGCCACGGCGTATGTTGGAGTTGCCAGAACGCCAAGTTTATCGTAAGATAATTCAGACCGGACGCATGGCCGAACGGTTGGGCGCCGACATCCTGGGGTTGGGCGCCTTTACCTCGGTGGTTGGCGACGCTGGACTGACCATTGCCCGGGCGCTGGACATACCGGTGACGACGGGCGATTCATACACCGTGGCGATCGCCGTGCAGTCGGTAAAGCGTGCGGCGGAATGGATGGACATTCGCCTGCCAGAGGCAACCGCAGCCGTCGTCGGCGCAACCGGCGCCATCGGTCAGGTATGTGCGGAGCTGTTGGCGGATGACGTGCAGCGGCTCTTCCTGATCGGGCGCAATGCCCAGCGCCTGGAAGCCGTGCGCCAACGCCTCGCGCCGCAGGCGCGCGCCCGCCTGGAAACGTCCACCCGCATGGACGTGCTGCGGCAGGCCGATCTGATCCTGACCGTCACCAGCGCGGTGCACGATGTGATCCAGCCGGAGCACCTCAAACCGGGATCGGTCGTCTGCGACGTGGCGCGCCCCAGAGATGTTTCTGCAATGGTGGCCGCAGCCCGAGATGATATATTAGTCATTGACGGCGGTATGGTGGACGTGCCCGGGCCGGTTGATTTTCATTTCGACTTTGGCTTTCCGCCTGGCAAGGCCTACGCCTGCATGGCCGAGACCATGATCCTGGCACTGGAAGGCCGCCTGGAAGATTACACGGTTGGCAAGCGGGCCATCACCCGGCAACGGGTGGAGGAGATCGCTGCCCTGGCCGAAAAACACGGCTTTCGCTTGAGCGGTTTTCGCTCTTTCGAACAGGCTGTGACGCAAGAAAAAATCGATCGGGTGCGCCAGCAGGCACGTGCCGCCCGCTGGCGCGCTTAAACTGTTTTTCGGGAGGCTCACTCATGGGAAAAGCCCGCCTTTTGGTCGTCGAAGACGATGCTGATATCGCCAACATGTTGAAGATTTACTTCTCCGGGCTGGACTACGATGTGGACATTGCACCACGTGGCTCCGCGGCATTGGAGAAGACGCGCCAGGTGCTCCCGCACTTGATCATCCTTGACATCATGTTGCCGGATATCGATGGCTATGAAGTGTGCCGCATTTTGCGCACCAACACCCGCACAAGCCATATCCCTGTCATTTTCCTGACGCAGAAAGATGAGCGCAGCGACAAATTGCAGGGGTTGGAACTGGGCGCAGACGACTACATCACCAAGCCGTTTGACATTGAAGAGCTGAAACTGCGCGTTCAGGGCGCCATTCGGCGCGCAGAACGCGAAAGCCTGACGGACCCGCGCTCCGGCTTGCCGGCTGGACGCTTGATCGAAGACCAGCTGCGGCGTATCATTCGTGAGCGCGGCTGGGCATTGATGGACATTCGCATCAATCACTTCGACGCTTTCAGCGACGTATACGGGTTTGTGGCCGCCGACGATGTGCTGCGCTTTACGGGGATGTTGATCGGCGAGGTGTTGGACGAATTGGGCACCGAGCGCGATTTTGTCGGCCACGCCGGCGGCGATAATTTCATCATCATCACCACGGAAGAAGCCGCCCCGGCCATTTACAAACGCCTGAAAGAACGTTTTGCCGAGGAGGTTAAATCGCACTACAACTTTATCGACCGGGAACAGGGCTACATCCTGGCGCCCAACGGGGAAGGCGAAACCGAACGACACCCTTTGATGACCCTGTCCATTGGCACTGTGATGCCCTCGCGCTATGAATTCGCAGACATTCGCGAGATCACCGAGTTGGCCGCCGAAGCCCGCCGCAAAGATGCCGCGGCCAGCGCCACCGCTTAATGGTTTTTTGAGAGAGGCATGTTTAACCCTTCCTGGTTCGCAACCGGCCTGATCTTCCTGACGTTGGGGGTGCTGGCACTTGTGCTGTTCTTCGTTGGCGTCAAAATTTGGCGACGGTTGAACTCCGGTTATATGGCTGTGTTGAGACAGTACGAATTGAAAGCTGAAGAAGCCAATTACCCGGACGCGGTCATCGTCATCCGTCGCGGCGGCAGCATTGCCAGCATCAACAACCAGGCCAGGCAGTGGTTCGGCCTGGACGAATACGAATCCATCACGCTCGAGCGGATCGCCCGTCAAATCCGCCCCAGCGAACGCTTCCTTTCCATCTGCGTGCGGCAAGACAAAGCCCGCCTGGCTGTGGCCGGTCGTATGGCTGATGCCGTCTCTTACCGCATGTTGAATGGCGATATGATGGTCGTCTTGCGGCCGGCAGCGGTGGACGAGCAACGCGGCGGCGAAATTTCTGAAGACGTGTTGGAAGCCATCTCTGTCTTTGGGCAAGAGATTGTGGCGGACCGGGAATTTGACGAAACCCTGCGCAACATTTTTTTCAACCTCTTGCGCCTGGTGCCTTACGACCTGGCTGAAATCAAACTGTTCGAAAACCCGCAGGCCGAGGCTCCGACGATTTACCGGGTGAGGACCTCCGAGGGGGATGAACGTGAAAAAGTCATTCAGGCCAGGGTGTCGCAATTTGGCTCCTTGTACCGGCAGGTATTGGAGGCCAAAAAGCCCATTTTGCACCGCGATGTACGTGCCATTGAAGCCGGCCGCAACGCCGGCTCCGTGCGTTCCTATATCGGCTTGCCGCTTTTTTCCAGCGGCAGACTATTTGGCGCTTTAGAGATTGGCCAGGTAACGCCTTCAGCTTATTCCGATAATGATGTATATATCCTGAACCTGGTGTTGGGCCAAATCGCCACGGCCATTCAGAATGCGTTGAGCTACCGGCAGGAGCAGCGGCGCATGGCCGAGATTTCCAGCATCGCCCGCCTGGTGGAATCGGCGGGCGCCATCCAGGAACCGGAAGAAATCATTGGCCGCGTTCTGGCCGTGCTGGAAGACTTGTTCCCGCTGGATATGATCGGGATCGTGGTTTACGATGACTTTGAACATACCTTGCGGGCGGTTTCCCCCTTCCGTGGGTTGTCCGATGATGTCGTCGGCTTGTATCGCACCCATTTATCAGATGATCAATCTGTGCGCTCCCTGCTCGATAGAAGCAGCCCGATTGTTGCCGAGGATGCGGCCAGCGACTGGACCTGGCAGGTCCTCGGTTTGCAGGGCTTTGCCCAGGCGGCCAGTGTGCGCGAGGCCGTGCTGGCGCCGTTGCGGGTGGGAGATAATTTCATCGGTTTTTTGCATCTTTCTAACCATACGGACGGACAGGACAGCAAGTTTTCCGATGACGAATTGCGATTGATCCGCATTTTTGCCGCCCAGGTGGCGGTGGTGCTGAACAATGCCTTCCTGGTGCGGCGAATGCAGCAGCGGGCAGCGCGCGCCGACGTCCTGCGGCGGTTGTCCATGCTCTCGGCTTCGGCTTTCGACCTGAACGACGTGCTGGTTTACGCCGCGGAAGAAATGGCCCGCTTGCTGGACGCCGATTACGCCGCCTTCTACCTGTTGGACGAAAGCGAATCGGCCCTGCATTTGCATGAGGCCTCCCTGGTCGGCCTGCAGGCCGACGATCTGGAGGTCGGCTTCCGCCGCCTGTACGTGGATGACCCGGCCTTTCCGCGCACGGTGACGGGCAGCCGTCGTCCGTTCTTTTCCAACAACCTGGAAGAAAACACGCGCCTTTTATCCATTTACCGCCCCTTTGTGGACGAACTGGAAGTGCAATCGGCCATTGTTGTGCCGCTTTATGTGCGTGAGAAACGCCTGGGTGAATGGATGATAGGCGCACGGCGTTTGCGGGCCTTTACGGAACAAGACCTGCACCTCCTGGTGACGGCTGCGGGGCAATTGAGCCTGATCTTGGACGATCTTCGCCAGAAAACCCTTTCGAATGAAGAATTGCAACAGCAGGTGGATGCCTTTTTGCATCTGGTGCGCACCAGCCGCCTGTTGCATGTTGCCGATACGCCTAATAACATTCTGCACATTTTATATAACGAATTGCAAACCCTGATCGGTTCGTCTTGTGGCTATGCCCTGGGGCTTGAAAGAGATGAAAGCGGACGCTTGAGCATTGTGGCCGCGGCGGGAGAAACGCATGGTGTCAGCGTTGCGCCGGTGGAGCGCATCGTTTACGAACGGCGCGAAACGATCATCATCCCGGATTTCGAGCGTTCGCAATATGCGCCACCGCATGAGAACGTCCGTTCGGCCATGTTGACGCCGATCCTGCACGGCGGAGAAGTGATCGGCTTGCTCTACTTGCATTCTGAGCAGGCGAAGACTTTTGGCGAACGGCAGCAATTCCTGGCGGAAACGTTGGCGCACCACGCGGGCATTGCTTGGGCGAACCTGAAGCGTTACCAACGCGAAGCCCAGGCGCGCCAGGTGTTCGAGAAGCGCACCCGTGCGATGGAGGTGGTGGACGAGTTTATCAGCGGGTTGTACGTCGATCGTCCGCTGGAGGAAGCGCTGGAACAGTTCGCCACCCTGGTGCGCCAAGTGACGCCTTTTACCCAGGTCTTGTTCAGCGTTTACGACGAGGAACGGGCGGCCCTGCGCCGGGTGGCAGGGGTGGGCCTGCCAGCCAACGTGATGAACGAACTGCGGGCACGCGAACAATCCTGGAGCAGCGTACAGCAATTACTGCGCCCCATTTACCAGGCCGGTCGCGGGTATTTCATCCCTTACGATCAGGCGCCAGTTGTCCCGCCGGATGTGCATATTGTGACCACCGCCAACCTGACCGTTCCGCCAGAAGAAGGCGGCTGGCATCCGCAAGACCTGCTCCTGTTTCCGTTGCTTCAGCCAGATGGCGCGCCGCTGGGGCTGCTCAGCGTAGACGCACCAACGGATGGGATGCGCCCTGATCGAGTGGTGATCGATATCCTCGGCAGCCTGGTCGTTTATGTGGAGCGCTACATTTTGGCCTATCGCACCATTCAGCGCCTCAAGAGCGAAAGCACACGGCTGGCGGCTGCGGTCAATCGCCTGGAGGTGTTGCGCCGGGCCAGCGCAGAAAACCTGCCCACGCTCTTGCACAAAGACCTGGAGCAGGCGCTGGCTGTGCAGAAACTGGCACGGCGCAGCGAACGCATTCGTGCCGGTTTGCGCATTCTGGAATCCGTCAGTCGTCAGGTGGACGTGGAATCCGCGCTGCGCGTGTTTGCCCAAGGGCTGATGCAGGAATTCAACCTTTCGTATGCGCTTCTGGCGGAACAAACGGTCGAGGGGCCGCGTCTGGCGTTGGTGCTGGGGTCTCCGCCGGAGAATATCAGCATGGAGGCCTTGTTTGGGCAGCGCAACCCCTTGCGCGCTGTTTTGCAAAATGGTGAGGCGCTCTTTGCTGCCGACCTGGACGAAGATGCCGATTGGCAAGATGCCTCGATTTTCATTTCGCTGCGTGCCAAATCCTTTGTTTGTTTGCCGGTGGTTGAAAACCGCCAGGCAACCTGGGCCGTGATGGGAATCGGTTTGCAGCCGTTGCAGGGCTTTACCCAAGATGACGCCCAAGTCTTCCGTCAGATTGCCCGCCAGGTATCGCTCATTGTGGAAAACCTGCATCTGCTGGTGGAAACGAGCCGCAGCTTGCAAGAAGTTCAACTCTTGCTGGATTTCAGCCAGCGCATTGCCGACCTGCAACCGGAAGCCATGGTTCAGGTCTTGCTGAAC
>WGAD01000067.1 GCA_015489255.1 Anaerolineales bacterium
CCCCCGCGTGTTGGAAGTCGGCTGCGGCACCGGCGCCCTGCTGTCCGACGTCGGCGCTCGCCTGGAAACGCCTATCCACGGCCTCGATCGCGCCGTTGCGCCGCTGCGCGAGGCCGCCCGCCACGCCCCGGGCAATCCGCTGACCGGCGGCGACGCCCACCATCTGCCCTACGCCGATCATTCTTTCCACCTGGTCTATACCCACTTTTTCTTGCTCTGGGCGGCCTCTCCGCTGAAAGCCCTGCGCGAGATCCGCCGCGTGCTGCAGCCTGGCGGCCACTTCCTGGCGCTGGCCGAACCCGATTACGCCGCCCGCATAGACTACCCCGATGCCTACCGCGCCCTGGGCGCCGCCCAGCGCAGCGCCTTGCGCAAAAAAGGCGCCGAACCCGACATCGGTCGCCAGTTGCCCGATCTCCTTTTGCAGGCAGGCTTCCAGCTAAAAGAAAGCGGCCTATTGGGCGCACAATGGCACATACCCCCCAACCGCGCCGCCTGGGAAATGGAATGGGAACTCCTGCGCGACGATCTGCAAGAACGCATGTCTTCCGATGCGTTCAACGCCCTGCGCGCCCAGGATTGGCACGACCGCCAGGTCGGGAGGCGCATTCTCTTTGTGCCCGTTTTCTACGCTTGGGGCAAAAATGAATGATATAATTATCTAACAACAATCTGGAGGAAACAGATATGGATATGCTCTATCGTTACCTGGGCCGTTCGGGTCTGCAAGTGAGCGTGCTCTCGTTTGGCTCCTGGGTCACCTTTGGCAACCAGGTGGATGTCGACGCCGCCGTTGAGATGATGGCCGTTGCCCGCGATTATGGCGTCAATTTCTTCGATAACGCCGAAGTGTACGCCCACGGCCAGGCCGAAGAACTGATGGGCGCCGCCCTGAAGAAGCTGGGCTGGCGGCGCGGCAGTTACCTTGTCTCCACCAAGTTTTATTGGGGGCTGCACGAAGGCCCAAACGAACGCAACACCCTGAACCGCAAACGCCTGCTGGAAGCCATCGATGGTTCCCTGAAGCGCTTCGGCCTGGATTACATCGACCTGGTTTTCTGCCACCGCCCAGACCCCAATACCCCCATAGAAGAAACCGTCCACGCCATGCACGACATGATCGAGCGGGGCAAGGCCATGTATTGGGGCACCTCCGAATGGAGCGCAGACGAAATCCGCGCTGCCTGGCAGATCGCCGACCGCTACGGCTGGCACAAACCCATCATGGAGCAGCCGCAATACAACCTCTTCTGGCGTGAACGAGTGGAAAAAGAATACGCCCGCCTATACGAAGACACCGGCCTGGGCCTGACCACCTGGTCGCCGCTGGCTTCCGGCCTGCTGACCGGCAAATACAACAACGGCATTCCCGAGGGCAGCCGCGCCGCCCTGCCGGGCTACGAATGGCTGCGCAAACGGTTGACCGATCCGGTCAAGCTGGACAAAGTCCGCCAGTTGCAGCCCATCGCCGAGGAACTGGATTGCAGCCTGGCGCAATTGTCCATCGCCTGGTGCGCCGCCAACCCCAACGTGAGCACCGTCATCACCGGCGCCTCGCGCGTGGAGCAGGTGCACGAGAACATGAAGGCCCTGGAAGTGCTCCCCCGGCTGACCCCGGAAGTGATGCAACGCATTGACGAGATCCTGGCTGCCTGAGGCCGCCCGCTTTCTGCACGCCAAACGGCGCTCGTGATGGCACGAGCGCCGTTTTTTGGGCAGCAGTTGGCCCCTTCAAGCGGACAGAAAATCCAGCAGCGCCCGGTTGCAGGCCTCCGGCGCTTCGACGATCATCCCGTGCCCGGCGTTGGGGATGAAGACCTGCCTGGCGCCGGGGATCAGCGCGGCCAGCTCCCGTTGCCGCGCCGGTGAAACAGTGGTATCTTGCTCGCCCGTCATCACCAGGGTGGGCAACGAAAGCTGCGGCAGGCGGCGGCGGACATCGAACCAGCCCAGCGCACGCATCGCCGCCCGATAAGCCCGCGGGTCGGCGCTGGCGATGACTTGAACCAATTGTTCATACTGTTCGCGCTGCTCTGGCCGCGGAAAAAGGCGACCGGCCACCAGTTCGGCCTGTTTTTCCAGGCCGACAAAGGTCACCGTAAGAAAACGTGCCAGGAAATAGAGCCAGCCGCCCAATGAATCGGGCCGTAAAACGGCAAAGGTGTTCATCAACACCAGTTTTTCCACCCGTTGAGGGTATTCCAGCGCAAAAATTTCGGCCACCGCGCCACCCAACGAAAGCCCCACCAGGTGAACGCGCTGCAGTTGCATGGCATCCAGCCAGTCGGCCAGCTGGCCGGCCACCCGTTGCAGCGTCCAACCGCGGCCATCGTACGGCGTGCGGCCAAATCCCGGCATGTCCACCGCCAGCGGACGGAAGCCGGCCTCTGCCAGAGCCTCCAATTGGTGAGACCATGATTCGGCATTGGCGCCCAACCCATGCAAAAAGACAACCGGCGGTTTTCCTTGCGGATGCGGATCCAGGTAATGGATAGACATTTTGCACCTCCATCATCCCCGACCGGCGCGCAGCACGCGGTCACCGCCGCGTCGGTCGATCTCCCAGGGGTAAACGACATATTCGTCCGTCACGTCGGCGTAATAATCAGGACGCGCTTCGCCAAACAAGGTGCGATAAGGATTGAAATGCAAGACGCACGTTTGCACAACCTCCACGCCAGCGGCCTGGACGCGCTTCCGCACAGCGGTGATGGTGCGCCCCGACCCCCAAACGTCATCGACGATCAGTACTTTATGGCCGCGCAACAAAAACTTTTCCGGAAACTGCAAAAACTGCGGCCAGGCTTTCAGGCGATCGCCGTGCGCCATTTCTGCCGGGAAATCGACCGCTGCCGTCAGGATGTGGGTAATATCCATGGCCTCGGCCAGCAGGCCGCCCGGGACAATGCCGCCGCGGGTGATCATCAACATGGCCGTGAAGGCGTAATCGAACTTGGGCAACAACACATCGATCAGCCGATCGACATCGCGCCAGGACAAGACCCGAGAATGCAGCATTCAGTTCACCTCCAATGCTATCGCCAGGGGGCGCGGCGCCAACGCCATTCCGGCAGGCCGCCTGGCGCGGCGAGCCTGTTCGACTTCACGCGCCCACAAATACAGGCAAGTGTAATAGGCTGTGTGGATGTATGTGGTGAACACCGTAGCCAGCGCCACGATCAACGCCAGCAGCGCAAGGCCGCTGAAAACGCCCAGCCACCAGCCGGTCGCCGCGCCACCGGTGACCGAAACAAGAAACCAGACCGCCGCCGCGCCAGCCGCCGCGCCCAACCCATAAGCCAGAAACGAGATCAGGCGGGTGAGACTGCGCACGCCTACCGCGCTGACGCTGACCAGGAGCAGGTTGTTTTCCACGACTTGCCCCAGACGGCGAAGCGCCTCTGTCAGCGGCAGGTCATCGATCACCATGATGGGCAAGAGCAAGGCGGCCGTTTCTTCCCACAAAGCGCCGAGCAACCCGGAGGAAAATCGCGGCAGGCGCTTCCCTTTTTTCTTTTGTTGGTCAGAAAACGCCTGCCGCAACGCCGCCAGCAAGGCCGAGACCCCGGCCAGCGCGGCCAGGTCGAAGAAATCGCGCCGCACGATGTTCCAGGCGCGGTCCATGCGACCATCGCCTTCGGCCAGGTAGCCGTAAATCAGGTAAGCGGTCATCGCGGAGAAGATGTACGCCACCAGGTATTCGCAGAAGGCTACCACCGCCCCCAGAACAACCAGCAGATAACCGCTCCACTCCGCCTGGCCGACGGCCCACATCAAGCCGCCCACCAGGGCCAGGGCAACCAGCGATATCCCGGCGCCAACAAAGAGCGCATACACCGAAGGTTTGATCAGGTCGCTATCGGTCAGCATCATATCCCAGGCCTGGCGAAAGAAAGCCCAACCGCGTTTCCAAGCCAATGTTTTTTTGGGTTTCATAGGGTTTTTGCCTCGCTAAAGCAATGATACCGGGTCCACTTCCACCCGCCAGCCCGGCAATCTCCGTCCGCGCAGGAGGGATGCCGGATCGGGGCCGCGCAAGACGATTTGCCAGCGATACCGCCCCTGCAGGCGGGAAAAAAAGGCCGGCGCCGGGCCGATGATCTCCGTTTCTCGCTGCGCAGCCTCCTCCAGCCAGGAACGGATCTGTTCCGCCAGCGCCGCGGCGCGGCGTTCCGCTTCTGCTGCGTCCAGGTGGCGAAATTCCAGCCGCAGCAAGCGGCTGAAGGGCGGGTATCCCATGCGTCGACGGTATTTCAATTCTCGCTGGTAAAAGGCCTCCACGTCCTGGGCTGCCGCCGCCTGCAAAACATAATGCTCAGGGTGGTATGTCTGAAAAATGACGCTCCCGCCGGCGGGAGAACGTCCGGCCCGGCCCGCCACCTGAGTGAGCAATTGAAACACCCTTTCGCCGGCAAAGGGGTCTGGAAAATGCAAGCCTACCTCGGCCAGCACCACACCCACCAGCGAAACGCCGGGGAAATCCAGCCCTTTGGTCAGCATCTGTGTACCAATGAGCACATCTGCTTGCCGGTTGCGAAAGTGGTGCAAGATCATTTCCGCTTTTTGGCTGCGCAGGGCGTCCCGGTCCAGGCGCAAGATGCGCGCCTGGGGGAAGGCACGCGCCACCTCTTGCGCCACCCGTTCCGTGCCCAAACCGTACTGCCGAATGTGCGGAGAACCGCAAACCGGGCAGGTTTTTGGCAGGCGGCGATGATAATTGCAACGGTGGCAGCGCAAGGCCGCGTCGGAAACGTGCCAGGTGAGCGAGGTTTCGCAGTGGGGACAAGTGAGCGCGTGCCCGCAATCGCGGCAAAAAACGTAGGTGGCCGCGCCGCGACGGTTGAGGTACAAAATGGCTTGCCGACCGTGCAACAGGGTTTCCGCCAGCGATTCTTGCAGGGCGCGGGAAAAAACCCCATGATTTCCCTGGCGCAATTCTGCCCGCATATCCACCAGTTGCACCGCTGGCAGGGAAGGGTTCCCCGTCACCCGTCGCGGCAAGCGCAAATGGCGGTAATGGCCGCGCTCTGCGCGAAAGCGCTGCACCACCGAAGGGGTTGCGCTGCCCAACACCAATTGAGCGTCCAGCAAACGGGCGTATGTTTCGGCGACGTTGCGCGCGTCGTAAAAAGGCGGTTCGGCCTGGTGGTAAGAAGCCTCGTGACATTCATCCAGGACGATCAGCCCCAAATCGGGCAAGGGCGTGAAGAGCGCGCTGCGCGGGCCGATGATTACCGGCAGCAGGCCGGCGCGTGCGCGCCGCCAGGTATCGTAACGTTCGCCAGCCGAGAGCCGAGAGTGGATCAGCCCTACTTGCCCGGGAAAACGGCGCATGAAACGGCGTACCATTTGCGGCGTGAGAGCAATCTCCGGCACCAGGATCAACGCCGAGCGCCCGCGTCGCAGCACTTCCGCTGCCAGGTGCAGGTAAACCTCGGTTTTGCCCGAGGCGGTGACCCCTTCCAGCAAAACCGGCTGGCGGCGCAAAGACGGCTCGCGCCATCCGTCCAGCAAGGCATCGAGCGCAGCCTGCTGGTCCGCCGTCAGCTGCGGGGGAGGCGTTCCCTCTTCGGCGGCGGGCAGGCGTTCCAAAGGGTCGCGCCAGATTTCCGTTTCACGCAGGATGACGAGGTCGCGTGCAGCCAGAGCTTGCAAATCGGCCGCATGGCAATGGCTGGCGGCGTAAACCCAAGACACAGCCACCGGCTCCGGTTCGCGGATGAGAAAATCGAGGGCCGCCCGCCGCCGCCGGTGTGCCGCCTCGGTGCGCCCCAGTTTCTCCTCCATGGCCGCCCGGGCGCGCGCTGGCGTGACCGCCAGCTGCACCGTCCGCACGGTTTTGGGCTTCAGGCGCACGGGCGGCAAGACGGAACGGGCCGTCAGCCAGCCGCGGCGCACCATTTTGCGGGCCACCGGCTGCCAGATGGCACGCGGCATCTTGCGGTCTATCTGCCGCCCACGCAACGGGCCGCGCTCGTGCAACAAGCGCGCCAGCTGCCGCTCGGTTGCAGAAAGGTCCGGCGGCAATGGCGCGTCCGTTCGGGCGTAGAGCACATCGGCGTGTTGCGCCAACCCCGGGGGCAAAAAGAGCGGCAGCAGCGCGCCCATCGTCGTGAGCGTGGCCTCTGCCAGCCGAGGCAACCAGGCCAATTGCGGCGGCGTGAGCGCCGGCTGCGGATCCATGATGCTCAGCAAGGGTTGCACCTCGGCCACTGGCGCCGCAGAATCCAGCCTCAGGATCACCCCCTGCACCTCCCGTTGAGCCAGCGAAACGGTGACCAGCTGCCCCGGCTGAACCTGCCCGGCCCATTGCGGCGGGATACGGTAATGAAACGCGCCATCTACCTGGGGGTGAAGGGGAACGACGACGGCAAACATGAGTCAATCGAATATCAATTGCAACCGACCGGCGGCATCGTAAAACGAGCGGGCAGAAAAGGGCGGCTTGCCCGCGCGGTGGGTGTGGACGCGCTCCAGCAGCGGCGGCAGATCGGGAACGGCGGGCAAGTTGCGAACCGCCGAATACGCGATCCACTCGGCCTGCCCTTCCGCCGAGGGCCGGAGCGTGCCACCCGTCGGTTGGCCGCTGAAGACGAAAAGCAAGACTCCCCGCTGCGGCTCCACGTCCACCAGCACGGTGCCAACCAGTTGCAACGCGGCCTGAAGGCCGGTTTCCTCTTCCAGTTCACGCCGCGCCGCCGCGCGGATGCTTTCGCCGCGTTCCACATGCCCCCCTAACCCGTTATACAGGCCGGCGAAGCGTTTTTTATCGGGTGCGCCACGCAACAAGAGATATTCTTCTCCACGCCGCAAAAAGATCAGCGTGCGCGGGATCACCTGGTAGCGTTGTTCTTGCAAGCCCTGTTCCAATTGAGGCATGTCGCCCTCCGCAAGAAAAAGCGAGGCGCAGTTCGGCTGCGCCTCGCCCCAAGTTTCGGTCAAGAATTAATCCGCCAAATCGCTGACGTCTTCATCTCCAGCGGCAGTGTCGAGGTAATGTTTGAGCACGGGCGGCACGCGGGTATCCGTCACGTATTGCTCTACATAAGCGCGGGTTTCGGCCACACCCAAAAGCGTGAACAGCTTGCGAAACTGCTGTTCCCAGGCCGCGCCCAGGGTTTCCTTCACCTCGGCGGGCAGGGCGTGCATCTGCGCCTTGAACGGCCCCAGCGCGTATTTGCGCGTCTTGTAATAGAACTGTTCGTCGGTCATTTCCGGCTTGCGGTTGGCCGCTTGGTTTTCGTCCAGCCAGGCGTACATCTCGCGGCGCAAATCGTCCGGAATGTGTTGGTAGAACATGTTCATGAAATTGGTCGCCAGGTGCACTTCGATGGCCTCGTTTTCGGGGAACTTGTCGAACAAGTCTTCTGGCAGGGTGGATGCGCCATGCTGTACGGTGCCCCCGAGGCCGTATTCGTGGCGGGCGATGCGGCTCAGTTCGCGCAGGGTGTCGAAATCCAGTTTGACCTGGGCAATGGACCCATCGGGCAGCACCACGCCGCCGTGCGAGGTGCCGGTCTGGATGGAAATTTTGCTCAGGCCAGGCACGCCGGGGGCGCGTGCGTCCAGCTCGCGGATGTAACCTTCCATAAAGGCGTGCAGTTCCTCGGCAGTGGTGTTATGGCCGCCAACCTCGCCGATCTCGCCGCCGAGGGAAACCGTCACGCCTTCTGGTTCCATCTGGCGGGTGAAAGCGCCGAATTCAGCCGAAAGGGTGTAGTTCAACCGTTGCTGCTCAGGCACGGAGGGAAGGTTAATATCGACCAAGGTGGAGGTATCAATGTCAATGTTGAAGAAACCGGCGCGCACGGCCTCGGCGATCAGGGCGCGGACGGCTTGCGTCTCGCCTTCGGGATCGGCGGCGTAGCGAGAAGCGGATACCTGGAAGTGGTCACCCTGCATAAAAACCGGGCCCTGCCAGCCCTCGGCAATGGCCGCCGCCAAAATGTTAGCCGCGTATTCCGCCGGGCGTTGATCGGTGTAGCCGATCTCTGAACGGGCGATTTCAAAAATGAAAGCGCCGGCGTTCATCTCCTGTGCCACGCGAAACATGGCCCGCGCCGCAAAAAAGGGCAAAGCCCGCAGGTTGAAGGCCGGCGTCGAGAAGGTCATTGGGATCTCTTCTCGTCCGCGCGCCAGGTACAGTTCGTGAATGGAAGCCGGGTAAATGCCCAAATCCAGCGCCGCAGCGCGGATGAGGTATTGCGCCAGGTCTTTGCGGTCGCCTTCTCCCAGGGCTGCCGCCTCGACCCAACGATAAATGGTTTCTCGCAAACGGGCGGCATCCAGCACTTTCACCTGGTCGCCCGACACTTGCACACTGTTTTCCACCAGTTGAATTAAAGTCTGTATTTCTCTTGACATGTTAAACTCCGCAAAAAAGTAAGGGGTTACTTGATTATAACCGTATTCTACGGCTATAATGAGGACATCGGACCAATTCCCCCTACAGGAGTCCCCCCTTATGAGCGACTTTTTCGGCAAAATCACCAACAGCCAGGATGCAATCAAACAGCTGGCGAGTAAAATTCCGGGTTTTGATGGCTATGTCGAGCGTCAAAACCGCCGTGCAGCCGATAAACTCTTGCGAGAAACCGTCGCCGACCGCTTCGATGCGCTCTGGCAGCGGCTCTCCCGCCTGCAAAACGACATGCTCAACACCGGCATGATCGGCCTGATGGACGAAGCAGAAAAGGCCGCCCTGGCCTTGCGCACCTTTTCCGACAAGATCCGGCGGGCATCGTATGGCTACAGCGGCTTCTTCGACGCGGTAAAAATCAACGAAGAAGAACTGGCGCGTCTCTACGCTTTTGACATGGCTTTTTTGGATATCGCCGAGCAAATCGACCGCGCCCTCGACAACATGGAAGCCAGCCTGAGCGACGAAGCCAGCCTGCAAGCCGCCATCCGCAGCATCACCACCCAGGCGCGCGAAGCGCTATCCACCTTCGAGCGCCGCTACGAGATCATCAACGGCGCGCAGGGGTAACTTGCCGCCCACCTATTCACGAGAGGTTGCTATGTGGCAGACGTATATCAACGCCGCCAGCCTGGAAGACGCGCTGGCCGCATTGGCAGAACACGGCGAACAGGCCCGCATCGTCGCTGGCGGCACCGACCTGGTGCTGGAACTGGAGCGCGGCCAGCGGGCCGGCCTCCACACGCTGATTGACATCACCCGCATCCCCGGGCTAGACGCCATCACCCTGGATGAAAAGGGCTGGATCCACCTGGGGCCGCTGGTCACCCACACTCAAGCTGCCGCCAGCCCGCTGATCCAGCACCATGGCTATCCGCTGGCGCGCGCCTGCTGGGAGGTGGGCGCGCCGCAGATCCGCAACCGCGGTACCATCGCCGGCAACCTGGCGACCGCCTCCCCGGCCAACGACACCATCACCCCGCTGATGGCTCTCGACGCCGTGCTGACCCTGCGCTCCACGCGGGGCAGCCGCCAGGTGGCTTTGCGCGACTTTTACCAGGGCGTGCGCCGCACCGTTCTGGCGCCGGACGAAATGATCACCGACATCGCCTTCCCAGCCATGCAAGCCGACCAGCACGGCACGTTCATCAAACACGCCCTGCGCCGCGCCCAGGCCATTTCGGTCATCAACCTGGCGATCGTCTTGCAAATGGAAGGCGAAACCGTCTCCTCGGCAGCGATCACCCTGGGCGCCGTGGCGCCGACGATCATCCACGCCACCGAGGCAGAGGACTACCTGGTCGGGCGCCGGCTAGACGCGGCCAGCATCGAGACCGCCGCGGAACGCGCCGCCGCAGCGGCGCGCCCCATCGATGACGTCCGCGGTTCGGCAGCTTATCGCCGCCAGATGGTCCGCGTGCTCGTCAAACGCGGCCTGCAAACGCTGCGCGAAGGGCAAGAGAAAGAAGGCTTTCCTCGCAGCCCCGTCCGTCTGGGGGGGCACACCAGCCCTCCCGCACTAACAGAGAGCGCCCGCCTGGAAGGCGAACACCAGCCGATCGTCACCCGTATCAACGGGAAGGAATACACCTTCCACAGCGGCCACGGCAAAACCCTCTTGCGCTTGCTGCGCGAGGAAGCCGGCCTGATGGGCACCAAAGAGGGCTGCGCCGAGGGCGAATGCGGCGCCTGCACCGTTTACCTGGACGGCAAAGCCGTCATGTCGTGCCTGGTGCCCGCGCCCCGCGCCCACGGCGCCGAGATCGTCACCATCGAGGGCCTGGCCGCCGATCAGCCCCACCCTGTTCAGCAAGCTTTCGTTGAAGAAGGCGCCGTGCAATGTGGCTATTGCACCCCGGGCTTCGTCATGTCTGCCGCCAAACTGCTGGAAGAAACGCCCCAGCCCAACCGCACCCAAATTGAAGAAGCCCTTACCGGCAACCTCTGCCGCTGCACAGGCTATTACAAGATCATCCAGGCTGTCGAAAAGGCCAGCAAACAGGCATAACCATGGCTCCCGAAGACCTGACCTCTCTCCGCAGGCACATTCCGCCCATCTGGCGCGGCATTGGCTTCTTGCTGGTGCTGCTCTTGCCCGTGCTCGCCATTTCTGCCGCCATCTTGCTCTTCAACTACGGGCTGGAAAACGGCTGGCCGCTGTACCCGCCTCTGAGCGGCTACATCAGCCCGCCTTCCTGGGCGTGGCAGGTGCCTTTTCTGGCGCCCGTGGCAAACTTCATCGTCCGCACCCCGCACCTGGTGGGCTATGCCATCTTTTCTCTCATGCTATTGCTGGTGTTTTACACCCTGCTATCCATGCTCTACGCCTTCATCTACCGACATTTTGGCGTCGACCGCTATCTGCCCGTAGATATCCGCAAACCGCGCGTAAAAACGCGCCGCTACCGCCGTTAGGACAGGTGTCTTATGAAAGACAAACAACACGCTATCGGAAGTTCACTGCCACGCATGGACGCCCTCGGCAAGGCCACCGGCGCGGTTCCCTACCCCGGCGACCTCACCATGCCCAACATGCTGCACATGAAGATCCTCTTTGCAGAACGTCCGCACGCGCGGGTGCTGCGCGTGGATACCAGCCGCGCAGCCGCCCTGCCGGGCGTGGTGGCCGTCTATACCGCCGAGGACGTGCCCGTCAACGATTACGGCTTGCAAATTCCCGACCAGCCCGTCTTTTGCGGCCCCGATCCGCGCCGCCCCGGCGCCGAGATCGTCCGCTTCGTCGGTGACCAAATCGCCGCCGTCGTCGCAGAAACCGAAGCCATCGCTGCCCAGGCGTTGCAGCTCATCGAGGTAGATTATGAAGACCTGCCCGTCATCGCCGACGCAGAAGCCGCCATGCAGCCCGACGCTCCTCTCCTGCATCCGGAGCGTGGCGATTCCAACATTTGCGTACATTACAAAATCCGCAAAGGCGATGTAGAAACCGCCTTCGCCCAGGCCGATGTCGTCGTCGAGGCGGAATACCGCTTAGGGCAGCAAGAACACGCCTACCTGCAACCGGAAGCCGGGCTGGCCTACCTCGATGCGGAGGGCCGCTTGGTGGTAGAAGCGGCGGGTCAATGGACACATACCGATCGCAAAGCCATCGCCCGTTCGCTCGATCTCCCGGAGGAAAAGGTGCGTGTGCGCTATCCGGCCATCGGCGGCGCCTTTGGCGGACGGGAAGACCTTTCGGTGCAAATCCCGTTGGCACTGGCCGCCTGGCGGCTGAAACGTCCGGTGAAAATCATCTGGTCGCGCCGGGAATCCATCATCGGCCACGGCAAGCGCCACGCGGTGGTGCTACGCGCCCGCTGGGGTGCCACCCGCGAGGGCAAGATCATCGCAGCCGAAAACACCATCATCGGCGATGCCGGCGCTTACATGTACACCACCAACAAAGTGCTGGGCAATAGCACCATCACCAGCACCGGCCCTTACGCCATCCCCAACGTGAAAACCGATGTATACGGCGTGTACACCAACAACGTACCCGGCGCCGCCTTTCGCGGCTTTGGCGCGCCCCAGGCGCTTTTCATGGCCGAAAGCCAGGTCAACAAACTGGCCGCCGCCCTGGGCATGGATCCGGTTGAATTTCGGGCGCGCAACGCACTGCGCGAAGGCGATACCCTGGGCGTCGGCACGCCGCCTCCCGGCCCGGTCACCATTCTGCCGGTGATCGAAGCCGCTGCCGAGCGCTTTGGCTGGCGCAAGACCGAAAACGGCTGGCAAGCCCCCGAAATTGAACAGCCTGCCAGTCCCTGGCTCCGCCGGGGTATCGGGTTCGCCGCCGGGTTCAAAAACGTCGGCTTCAGCTTTGGTTACAAAGAAAACTCCTGGGCGCGGGTCGATATCCACGGGCAGGCAGAAATGGAAGGGGCCACCCTGTACATCGCCGGCGCCGAAGTCGGCCAGGGGCATCACACGGTTATGGCCCAGATCGTCGCCGAAGTCCTCGGCCTGCCGCTGGAACGCATCCAGCTGATGGTTTCCGATACCGCCTACACCGGCAACTCTGGCAGCGCTTCCGCCTCCCGCCTGACCGTCATGGCCGGGCGCGCGGTTCAAGGGGCCGCTGAAATGGCCCTGGAAAAATGGCGGGCCGAAGAACGGCCTGCCAGCGCCGAATACATCTGGTACGCGCCCGAAACCACACCTTTCGACAAAGAAACCGGCCATTCCACCCCGAACTTTGCCTATGCCTATGTCGCCCAGGCTGTGGAGGTCGAAGTAGATATAGAAACCGGCCAAACCCGGCTGGTGCGCGTCGTCTCTGCCGATGACGTTGGGCGTGCCCTCAACCCCGCCCAGGTAGAAGGGCAGATTGAAGGCGGCGTGGTGCAAGCCCAGGGGTATGCCCTGCTGGAAGATTTTAAGACCCGAGAAGGCCGCGTGCTCACCGATCAGCTCAGCACCTACCTGATCCCCACCATCCGCGACATCCCAGAACAGGTGGAGACCGTGATCTTGGAAATCCCCGATCCAGTCGGGCCGTTTGGCGCCCGTGGCCTGGGCGAATTGCCCTTCCTCCCCGTCGCCGCCGCCGTCAATGCTGCCATTCGGGACGCAACCGGCCAATGGGTGGATGTGGTTCCAGCCACACCGGAACGTGTGCTGCGCGCCCTGGGCAAACTGGACGGCTGATCGCTCCGCCCCCATGCCGACACCCCCCATCCCCTTTACCGCTTTCGGAACAGGCGGGCCGACGCTGATCTTTTTGCACGCCAACGGATACCCGCCCGCCTGTTACCGCCCTTTGCTGACCATCCTGGGGCAACGCTTCCGGGTGCTGGCCATGCACCAGCGCCCGCTCTGGCCCGGAAGCGACCCGCAAAACCTGCAAGACTGGCGCCCCCTGAGCCGGGATTTGCTGGCATTCCTCGGGCAACGCGGCCTGCAAGAGCCGGTGTATTGTGTTGGGCATTCTGTCGGCGGCATCGCCGCCCTGCGCGCCGCGCTCTACGCCCCGCAGCGTTTTTCTCGCCTGGTCTTGCTCGACCCCGTGCTCTTTCCCCCGGGGGTCATCCACGCTTTTCGCCTCATGCGCGCCTTGCGCCTGACGGAGCGACTGCATCCCCTCATCCCCGCCGCCAAGCGCCGCCGCCGTCACTTCGACGGCCTGGAACGCCTTTATCGTGGTTACCGTCGCAAGGAAGTCTTTCGGTATTTCGATGATGAGCAGCTACGCGCTTATGTCAAAGGCATCGCCTGCCCGCAGGAGAACGGCGGCTACCGGTTGTGCTACAGCCCGGAATGGGAAGTCCGCATCTATGCCACCGGCGTCTGGCAAGACCTGGAACTCTGGCGCCAGCTGCCCGACCTGCGCCCCCCCACGCGCATCTTGCGCGGCGCAGAAACCGACACGTTCTTCGCCCGCACCGGGAAATTGGTCCAGCGCAAAAACCCGCGCGTGGAAGTCTTTACCCTGCCCCAATCCACCCACTTGCTGCCGCTCGAGCGCCCTCAAGAAACCGCCCGCCTGATCGCCGAACACTTCAGGAGCACCCCATGCCCTC